>JAQUPA010000034.1 GCA_028716825.1 Candidatus Paceibacterota bacterium | reverse complement strand
GATAAATATAAACATTACAGTGTAGATATTAGGGATCAAAAAAACATCGAGAAAATTTTCCAACAAAATACTTTTAATTTAATTATTCATGCCGCGGCGCAACCCTCGCATGACTGGGCGGCTAAAGAGCCATTAACTGATTTTTCCATTAATGCTACAGGAACACTAATTCTACTTGAAAATTTTAGAAAATATTGTCCTGAGGCTGTTTTTATTTTCACCTCAACCAATAAAGTTTACGGAGATACCCCCAATAATCTTCCCTTGGTCGAACTAGAAACGCGTTATGAATTGCCGAAGGATCACCGTTATTATAAAGGAATAGATGAATCTATGAATATAGATAATTCACTTCATAGTATTTTTGGGGTTTCCAAAGCTTCGGCTGATCTTATGGTTCAAGAGTATGGTAAGTATTTTGGACTTAGAACCAATGTTTTCCGTGGCGGCTGTTTAACAGGCCCCGCTCATAGCGGAACAGAACTACATGGTTTTTTAGCTTATTTGGCTAAATGTATCGCCACAGGGGAAAAATATACAATTTTTGGCTATAAAGGAAAACAAGTAAGAGACAACATTCATTCCTATGATTTAGTGAATGCCTTTTATCATGTTTACTTAAAACCACGGTCGGGAGAGGTGTATAACATGGGGGGGTCTAGATATTCTAATATTTCAATGATAGAAGCCATTAAGAAAATCGAAAAAATTTTAGGTAAGAAAGCCAATGTCGAATATACAGATAAGCATAGGAAAGGAGATCATATCTGGTATATTTCTGATGTGAGTAAATTTAAGAAACATTATCCAGGCTGGGACTACAAATACGATATTGATATGATTCTGGAAGAAATTTGCAGATATGGACATTTCTAAGAGTGAAATAGTTATTGCTACCCATTATTTAGTTTATGGAGCCCCGCAAGCGTTAAGAGATTATCTATTAAATAACAAAATTAAGGAACTTCTTTTTATAGGCCACCCCCTAATAATAGATGAGACAAAATCTTTCAGGGAAATAATTATAAAAGGTTCTGTAATATCCAAAAGATATTTTCCGTTAAGAGCAAAACATTCTTTTCTTAATTATTTTCCTGAATTTTGTTTGAGTCTTTTTTGGGTTTTATCCAGAAAGAAAAAGTACAACCTATTCATTGGTGTAGATGGGCTTAATGCGTTTGTTGGTATTATTTTAAGAAAATTGGGAAGAGTAAATAAAGTAGTATTTTACACCATTGATTATGTGCCAATAAGGTTTCCCAATAAATTTTTTAATCGTTTCTATCATTGGTTAGATAAATTTTGTCTCAAAAATGCCGACGAAACCTGGAATGTTTCGCCTCGTATTGCAGAAGGTAGAGAAAAAATTAAAGGCTTAAAAAAAAGCGATTATCCTCGACAAAAAGTGGTTCCCATTGGAGTATGGCTTGATAAAATTAAAAGAACCTCTTGGGAAAGAGTTAAAAAACACCAACTTTTATTTGTGGGTAATTTACTAAAAAAACAGGGAGTTCAATTAGTTATCCAGGCGATTCCTGAGATTTCAAAAAAAATTCCGGATTTCCATTTTTTAGTTATAGGTGGAGGAGAATATGAAAATAACCTGAAAAAACTTGTTCAAAAAGTAAGAGTTGACAAATATGTTACCTTTACAGGATGGATTAAAGAAAGAAAAGAGTTAGAAGAAAAAATGAGAAATAGCGCTCTTGCTGTGGCAATGTATGAAAAGAACAAAGAATCTTTTACCTATTACGCTGATCCTACCAAAATAAAAGATTATCTTTCCATGGGAATACCGGTATTATTAACAGATCTGCCCTACAATGCCAAAGAGATAGAAAAAGAAAAATGCGGCATAATTGTTGATTATAAAAAAGGAGATATTGCCGATGCAATAATAAAACTTATGGGAGATGAAAAAAAATTACAAACCTATCGCCAAAACGCTCTAAGTTATGCTAAACGATTTGACTGGAATAAAATTTTTAAAGAAAGCTTAGAAAAGCTCTTATTATGAAACAAAACTTCCAAAAATATGGCCAGTATAAAAACGATATTTTTAATAAATTAGGATTTAATTTTAAGAAAGGTAAAAAAATTCTTGATGTCGGTTGTGGTGATGGTAGCGATGCACAAATATTTATAAATGAGTATAAATTAAATACCTATGGCATAGATATTTATAAACACCAAAACATCAAAGATATAGGCGGTTTAAAGTTTAAGAAAGCCAGCATCTTCAAAATTCCTTATGGTGATAGTACTTTTGATTATGTTTTTCTACATGATGTTTTGCACCATATTGACGAACCAAAACAGAGAAGAGAAAAACATATAAATGGCTTACATGAGTTGAGAAGGGTATGTAAAAAAGGAGGCTTCATAATTGTTGTAGAGGCAAATCGCTACAATCTCCTTTTTTATCCGCACATGACTTTAATGAAAGGACATGAGCACTTTAAGCAGAGTTATTTTAGGAAAAAAATTTTAGATGTTTTTAATAATGTCCAGTTTAAAACTTTTGAGGCCCATTTATATCCCGTAAGATTCATAAAAATCTTCAAAGTTTATGAAAAGATAATGGAAAAATTTCCGT
>JAQUPA010000033.1 GCA_028716825.1 Candidatus Paceibacterota bacterium | reverse complement strand
TCTTCTGAAAACTCAGAGTATTCATCAACAATGCTATCAGTCATATATTCTAGCCTTTCTTCTGCTGAGAGTTCTTCTAGTGAATCATAAGAAATAAATGAGCATAATTCGGACAACGGACCCTTTTCCATTACCGAAAAAACTGGACGATTTATTTGCTTAACAAATAATTCTCTGCGACTTATTGGAGCAACTATATGAATTTTAATATCTAGCATGGGCTGTAGAGCTAAAAGATCAGCCATTCTAAGTATTCCCGAAAATATAGAAGTAGTATCTTCAACTTCAAATGCTCTCACAATCGATCTTCTTTTTATCCAAAGAACATCAATATTTCTTATCGTCTTGAGTGTTGTTTCATCAAATACAAGAGGCAAATCTTCTAACAACGATTCATTTTGTGGTTTCCATAATTCTAAAATCTTATGTCTATCGTTCATCTGAATCCAAATCTTAAATCCTAACTTTTCGCCAATTTCAGCAAGCTTGGCCTGCGCCTTAATTGAGTTTCTAACATCTTCTTCGTCAATTAAATCGCTTTGCTTTTTAACTTCTTCTTCTTCGTCATCAGGAATAGTTACAATAACTTCTTTTTTATTCCCCAATTTAATTTTTGATGATTTTAATTTCTTTTGATCCAAATCAGAAAATGGATATTCAACCTGTTTTTCTTTTTGATCAAGTAATAATTTTTCTATAAACTCACAATCCTCCTTTGGCCATAATTTTGGACTAGAAAAAACCATATAAGTCCATTGATTACTGTCTTTTTCCAAATTCTTAGTAAAAGATAATTTATTCCATAAAACCTCTTCGCGAATAGGAATAGCTTTTTCTAATGGAAGCCAAACTATCGGAGCTACTTTAAACCTTAAGATAAAGGGGTCATCTTTTTCTACAAAAATTGGACTTTCGTCAATAAATAGGCCACTTTCTATTTCAAAAACTCCAATAAATCGTTGGATTCTTGTGCAATAACAAACAAACTTATCTCCAGGGCCAATGTTTTGATTTTGAATATATGTTTTTCTTGAGACTCTAAATCCACTCACATCTTGTGAAGAGCTAGTAAAAGCTTTTGCGGTTTCTGGTGAAAAAAGATTTATAAAATAATTCATATTACTATTAATGATAGTTATTTTAGTATAACACAAAACAAAAACCTGAGAAATATCTCGGGAATGCGATAGAAAAAAACTAAAAATCTTGGCTCCCCCTACAGGACGTATTTAGAACATTAGACTGGAATAAAATTAAACAAGAAATTGAGCCTTTAAGGGGTTTATTAATAAAGAATTGTTGTATCTAAACAATAATCTTTCTTATAAACTAATAAGCCAAGGCAATGTATTCATCTTAAAATCCTATCCTACTTGGAAGGGCAGGAAACAAACCCCTCCCTTGAGGAAAGGGATATGGGCATATCCAAGTTGCACCATTCCATTCTGGCCTTGAATTATTAAGACAAGGAGGTTTCTCTTTATAAACACACTCATCCTCTTCAAACACCCAACCATCTCCTTTTGTTCTACATTGATTTTCTAACATTGATTGTCTTCTTTCTTTTTCTTCATTAAGCATGTTTTTTAGTTGCTCTGTTGAAAGTTCAGGATTGTAAGTAAAACCCGGTATTTCATCAAGCTCTGCCATAATTTGTTCCCTTTCTTTTTTTTCTTCTTCTTCAATCCTTTCTCTTTCTTTTTGCTTTTCTTCTTCCTTTATACCCTCCTTAACCTCCTGAATAATTTGTTCTTTTAGCGTCTCCTGCATATTTTCTTGTTCTCCTGCCTGTTGTTGCAATAATGCCATTAGCTGCATTTGAAGATCTAAAACTCTTTTAAGAAGAATGACTAATTGCTCTTGCAAGGAGGCAGCAATATCTTCATTGGTTTGAGCCCTTAAAAAACCAGCTGGGATAAAAAGAAAGGAGAAAATAAGCATAAACACAATAATTTGTTTCATATTAATGAAAAATAACTTTGGAATTAAATTGCAACCTTCTATTTGATTATATAATGATTAATATCTCTTTACAAGTAATGCTTAAGATATAAAAAGGCAACCGCCAAGCGAGCCCCACCGTTTAAGATGTCGCTTTTTGGTTGCCAGACAAATTATACCACATCAAAAACCCGAGACAACAAATCTCGGGTGAAAAATCGGAGTTAAACCAGGAAAAAATCCGATTGGAAGAATTACTCACAGATACAGGAGATAGAATTAATAAACAGTTAGAGAAGGCCGAGAAAGCCTTCTGCTTTGCTAAAAAAGCTAAAGAAAGATTTGAGAATGGAGAGGTTGAAGACAAAAAAGAAATTCTAACAGCTTTAGGTTCGAACCTCATTTTAAAAGACAAAAAGCTAAGTATAACAACACCAAAACCACTTTTCCTTTATTGGAAAAGTGGCCAAACAGGTTAAAGCAATTAATCAAAGGTTAGAATCTCTGAAAAACCGCATAACAAACAACGAATTAGAAAAAATCTATCTTCAAAATCCTACGTTGCTCCGCGGGTAGATATCCCACGCATAAGGGTCCTTCGTCTTCGGCTTCGGAACACCATGCTTCGGACTACTTTTTCTGCCCTGAGAAAAATCCTTCGCTAAAGCATTTCTCAATATTTGCCTTAGACTACTTTTACCAGTGAGGCTAA
>JAQUPA010000032.1 GCA_028716825.1 Candidatus Paceibacterota bacterium | reverse complement strand
ATACGATTTATTCACCCGCCCACCACAAAGACGGAATTGTAAGGGCAACAAAAGAAGAAGCTGAGTCAAACGAAGCAGAATTTGACGGCATAACAACAGAAGATTAAAAACTTTTTTCAAAAAACTTTTATTTTCGGCGGTTTTTCCGTTAATTTTTAATTTATGGCAGAAAAAGCTGAGTCTCTATGGGTTGCAACAAGTCCAAAAACAGACTTTTCTGAACTAAAAGGCAATATTAAAATTGATGTTGCAATAGTGGGTGGCGGAATTTTTGGATTAACCGTTGCTTTTATTTTAAAAGAGGCGGGACTTAAAGTTGCGGTTTTGGAGTCAGAGAGAATTGTTAAGGGAACCACTGGATATACAACTGCCAAAATTACCTCGGCCCATGGAGTTATTTATAAATATCTTATTTCTCATTTCGGTAGAAAAAATGCGAAAATTTATGCAGATTCTAATCAAAGGGCGATTGAAAAAATATCAGAAATTATAAAAGAAAAGAATATCTCTTGTAATTTTGAAAGAAAACCCGCCTATACATATGCATCATCAAAAAAAGAGGCAGAAATTATTAAAGAAGAATTTGAAGCTTCAAAATCTTTAGGTCTTCCAGTTTCTTTTGTCGAAAAATTAAACGTTCCTTTTGGATTTTTGGGCGCTGTTTGTTTTGAAAATCAGGCGCAGTTTCATCCACGAAAATATCTTTTGGCACTTGCTAATTTAATTGACGGAGAGGGAAGTTATATATTTGAAAATTCCACAGCAAAGAACATAAAAGATGGCAGTTCTTGTATTGTGGAGACAGAAAAAAATAAAATAGAGGCTAAAAATGTAATTATTGCGACAAGAACACCAATTATAGAGGACAAATTTTATTTAAAAAACCTTATTCCTCGACAGTCTTATTTGATTGCCTGCAGGGCCAAAGATCTTCCATTTGAGGGCATGTTTTACAGCAGAGAAGTCAATTCTTTTTCTCTAAGAACCCATAGTTCAAAAGAAGGAAATTTTATTTTGGTTGGTGGCGGAAAGCACGAGGCGGGAAAGTCAATTGATATTAAGGAACAATACGAAAATTTAAAAAACTATGCAAGAAAAACCTTCCAAGTTGAATCGATTGACTATTACTGGTCTGCAGAGGATAATTATACTATAGATAGAGTTCCTTTTATCGGAAAATTTTTACCAGATTCAGAAAATATTTATGTTGCTTGCGGATTTGGAGCTTGGGGAATGACTAAGGGGACATTATCTGCTATTTTACTTTCAGATACTATTTTGGGTAAAAGAAATAGTTGGGTTGATTTTTACAGCCCAAAACGTCTTTATAAAGAAACTACCAAAAAAATTATGGATAAAAAAGAAGACGAGATTTTTAAAATTCCTTTAAACGAAGGTAAAGTTATAAAAACAGGATTTTTCAAAAAAATAGCAGTCTATAAAGATGAAAGTGGAAAAATATATGTGATTTCTCCAAAATGTACTCACATGGGATGTACCGTTGGTTGGAACAATAAAGAAAAAACTTGGGATTGTCCTTGTCATGGATCAAGATATGATAAATATGGAAAAGTAATTCGGGGTCCTGCAAAAAGGAATCTTGAAGAAAAAAACTTATAAAAATTATAAAGGTCGGAAAATTACATATTTAAATACAATGAAAAATACAATTTTAATCCTGATCATTGTTCTTGTTTTGGGAACTATCGCAGTAGTGGGTTATTTTATAATGAAAAATTCACCAACAGCTGTTTATACTACAGAAGAAACAACATCAACACCGACGTCGACGCAAACACCTACTGAAAGTCCGCAACAAACTTCGGCGGCCGAAGAAGAGTCAAATACAGTTACAATAGAAAACCTCGCTTTTAATCCAGTAACATTAACAGTCAAAAAAGGAACCACTGTTGTGTGGTTAAACAATGATTCTGTGGCGCACAAGATTAACTCAGATAAGTTTAATTCTCAAAACTTTAACAATGGAGAGAAGTTTGAATTTCAATTTAACGAGATCGGAACGTTTGATTATTTTTGCGGAATTCATCCTTCTATGAAAGGAACAATAATTGTTGAGTAAAAAAAATGGTTCGGGATATCGCATTAAAGCTAATATTTGGAAAACCACTAGTTTTATATTTTGGCATAAAGACCCTATTTGTTTTTTTAATTACTGCCATAATTGGTACTTTAGCAAGAAAGGGCAAGGTTTCTATCAAGTGGCACATAGGGTTTGTGATTCTTTCCTTTGCTGTTGCCATCTTGCATGGAATTTTAGCATTGTCAATTTTTTTAAACTTTTAATAAAGGGCAAAAAGCAAAAGAGGACATTCTGCCTGTTTTTGTTTTTAGCAACGAAAGAACATGAAAACACTAAGAGATTTTGAAAAAAGTCTTCAGAAGAAAGCTGACGGAGAAAAGGCAGAAATTCTGCAAAGGTTTTTTAAGACAGGAAAAGGCGAATATGGCGAGGGTGATATTTTCTTGGGCGTTGTAGTCCCCGAACAAAGAAAAATAGCAAAAGAATTTAAAGAGCTTTCAATGTTAGATCTTAAAAAATTAATTAAAAGTAAAGTGCACGAAGAAAGATTAATTTGTCTTTTAATTTTAGTGTTAAAGTTTCAGAAAGGAAATAATAAAGAAAAAAAAGAAATTTATAACTTTTATCTTAAAAATACAAAATATATTAATAATTGGGACTTAGTGGATTTATCAGCCCCCAAAATAGTTGGGCTATATTTAGAAGATAGAAATAAGTCTATTTTACATAAGCTTGCAAGGTCAAAAAATATTTGGGAGAGAAGAATTGCAATTTTATCAACATTTCATTTTATCTATAAAGGAAATCCAGAAGAAACTTTAAAAATTGCTTTTATATTAAAAGATGACGAGCATGATTTAATACACAAGGCAGTTGGCTGGATGTTAAGAGAAGTTGGCAAAAAGTGTGGAGAGGGGGTTGAAGAAAAATTTTTAAAGAAGTATTATAAAACGATGCCGCGAACAATGCTTCGCTATGCAATAGAAAAATTTCCAGAAAAGAAGAGAAAATTTTATTTAAACAATAAATAAATTGTCCAATATGAAAAAGAATATTATTGTTGTTGAAAACCTTACTAAAAAATACAATGGCTTTACAGCTGTTGATAATATCTCCTTTGAGGTTAAGAAGGGGGAGATTTTTGGTATCTTGGGTCCCAATGGAGCAGGCAAGACAACAACTTTAGAAATGATGGAAGGGTTGAGAAAAATTACAAAGGGCGAAATTAAGATTAATAATCTAGATGTTAAGAAAGAAAAAGAAAAAGTAAAATCGATTATCGGAG
>JAQUPA010000031.1 GCA_028716825.1 Candidatus Paceibacterota bacterium | reverse complement strand
GCTGAGATGTTTGGATACGCAACGAGTCTTCGTTCTCTAACCCAGGGAAGGGGTAATTTTACAATGGAATTTGACCATTACGCAGAGGTTCCAAAGAATATAAGAGAGGAAATTGCAGAAGGTAAGAGAAAATAAAGATTTTTCCCTTGACTTTTTTCTCAATTTACATAAAATAGTATTATCTTTGAAAGGTCAAAATAAAACTTTACATAAATTTATTAATTTATAAATAATCCGCGTTTGCGGTTAAAAGGATACGGAGGTCGGTATTAATTTTGAGAAATATACGACCTTCAAAAAAAATACGGAGCAAAGCATAATTTTTGCTCCCACAAAAATATGGCAGAAAAAGAAAAATTTGAAAGAACAAAACCTCATCTTAATGTAGGAACCATTGGTCATGTTGACCACGGTAAAACAACATTAACTGCAGCCATTTTGCACGTTTTAAATGTTGCCGGCATGAAGGCAAGCGAAAAAAGCGTTGAGCAAATTGATGCTGCTCCCGAGGAAAAAGAGCGAGGCCTTACAATCAACATTACACATGTTGAGTATGAGTCAGAAAAAAGGCATTATGCTCATATTGACTGCCCAGGACATGCTGATTACATAAAAAACATGATTACTGGCGCAGCTCAGATGGATGGAGCAATCTTAGTTGTTTCAGCTCCTGACGGCCCAATGCCACAAACAAAAGAGCATATTTTGCTTGCCAGGCAGGTAGGGGTTCCGCAGATTGTCGTGTTTTTAAACAAGATTGATCAAGTCGATGATCCAGAATTGGTTGATCTTGTCGAAGAAGAAATAAGAGAGCTTTTGAATAAATACGAATTTGACGGGAAGGATGCCGCAATAGTTAGGGGTTCTGCTCTTAAGGCCCTTGAGACAAAATCAAAAGACGACGAAGCAGCAAAGCCAATTCTTGATTTGATAAAATCTCTTGATGAAAAAATCCCAGAGCCAGAAAGACCACTGGACAAGCCATTTTTAATGGGAATTGAGGATGTTTTTACAATTGAGGGTCGTGGAACAGTTGCTACAGGAAGAATTGAAAGAGGTGTTGTAAAACTTAATGAAGAAATAGAAATTGTTGGCTTAAAAGAAACAAAGAAAACAACAGTCACTGGTATTGAGATGTTTAATAAGACCATGGAAGAAGGAAGAGCAGGTGAAAATGTTGGTATTTTACTCAGGGGATTGAAAAAAGAAGACATTGAAAGAGGTCAAGTTTTGGCAAAACCAGGTAGTGTTACTCCTCATACGGAGTTTGAATGCCAAGTTTATGTTTTATCTAAAGAAGAAGGCGGAAGGCATACACCTTTCTTTACTGGTTACAAACCACAATTCTATATCGGAACAGCTGACGTAACCGGAGAAGCAACATTACCTCAGGGTACTGAAATGGTTATGCCCGGAGACACAGTTAACCTTTCAGCAAAATTGATTGCTCCGGTTGCCATGGAAGAACAACAAAGGTTTGCTGTAAGAGAAGGTGGGAAAACAGTAGGTTCAGGAGTGATTACCAAGGTAAATAAATAGAAAATATCTTTAAAATTTTAAATAAATTTACCCCATTGAATAATATTTATTCAACGGGGTTTAGATAAGAGAACCCTTACTTTTTTTAAGTACATAGTAAGGGTTTTCTTGGGTGTTAGAACATTTTAAAAGACATGAAAAAGACTGAGGAAAAACAAAAAAAAGGAAAAAATATTCCAGAAGAGGAGAAAATCAGGCGTCTAAGAATAAAAATTAAAGCATACGACCACAGGTTAGTAGATAACTCAGCAAGACAGATTCTTGACGCTGTCATGCGCCAGGGTGTTAAGGTGGTAGGTCCTATTCCTTTACCTACAGAAATAAAAAAATTTACAGTAAATAGGTCTACTTTTATTCATAAAGATTCAAGAGAACAGTTTGAAATGAGAATTCATAAAAGAATTATAGATGTTTTAGAGCCAACACCAAAGATTATGGACAGTTTTCAAAATTTGAATCTTCCTGCTGGCGTAGATATAGAGATAAAAATGTAATTATTATTTCAGAGCAGCCTTTAAACTGGGACTGCTCCCAGTTTTTTTATTAATTTTTATTATTAGAAATTATGAAATTTATTTTAGGGAAAAAAATAGGAATGGGACAGGTTTTTAATAATGAAGGAAAAGTTATCCCGGTAACTTGGATAGAGGCGGGCCCGTGTTTTATAACTAAAACAAAAAAGACAGAAAAAGATGGATATGAAGCAATACAAATTGGTTTTGAAAAAAAGAAAAAAAATATAAAAAAAACAGAAAAAAGTGCAGAATATAAATATTTAAAAGAATTTAGAAAAATAAATGGTTTAGAGGATAAAATAAAAAAAGGAGAAAAACTTGATGTTTCAATTTTTAGCGAAAATGATCCAGTAAAAATTTCTGGAGTTTCAAAGGCAAAAGGGTTTCAGGGCGTTGTAAAAAGATGGAATTTCAAGGGGGCGCCAAAAAGCCACGGCACAAAGCATAATTTACGAAGGCCTGGTTCTATTGGATCAACAGATAATGCAAGAGTTTTTAAAGGAAAAAAAATGGCAGGAAGAATGGGGGGTAGAAGAATTAGTGTTTTGAATCTCAAAGTAGTTAAAGTAGATGCAGAAAAAAATTTAATTTCCGTAAATGGAGCAGTACCGGGTAGGAAAGGAACTTTGCTTGAATTAGTTTCAAATAAATAATTATCATGGCAACATTAAAATCAGAAGTTTACAATAAAAAAGGAAATAAAGTAGGATACGTTGCTTTGAAAAAAGAATTTTTTGATATTAAGGCAAGTCCTGATCTTTTACATCGGATAGTTAGATATTACAGCTTACTTGAAAGAAAAAACACTGCCAAGACAAAAGATAGGAGTGAAAAAAGAGGTGGGGGTAAAAAGCCATGGCGTCAAAAAGGTACTGGAAGAGCACGTCATGGATCAAGAAGATCTCCAATCTGGATTGGAGGAGGGGTTACTTTCGGGCCGTCTGGAGAGAAAAAATACGAAATAAGACTAAACAAGAAAGAAAGAAAGAAAGCCTTATTCTTTGTGCTTTCAAGGAAGCTTAAAGACGGAGAAATTATATTTTTAGAAAAAATAGAAATAAAAAATCCAAAAACAAAAGAAATAGCAGATATACTGAACAGTCTTTCTAAGATTAAAAAAGACATAAAAAAGAAAAAAACAATATTTATACTTGAAAGTAATCAGAATAAATTTTCAAGATTAACATCAAACATTAAAAATATTTTGACGATTCCGAGCGATTCTTTAAATCCATATTTTCTTTTAAAAGGTAAATATTTAATCATAGAAAAAGACGCTTTAGAGAATATTCAAAAAGGAGAGATATCCAAAAAAGCAGATAATAATAAGAAGAAGAAAGAAGAAAATAAAAAGCGCAAAGTTTCGCAAAAGAAAAAATTAAATAAGTAAAAAAAATGATAACTTTATTTGGTAAAAAGAAAAAAAAGGAGAAAGAGAAAGAGAAAGAGAAAGAGATAAAAAAGGATAAGAAAGATAAAAAAGAATTAAAAGAAATAAAAGAAATAAAAGAAATAAAAAAAGAAACCAGGGTCATTGCCCCTGGTAAGAGTGATATTGCGTGGCGTTCATTAAAACAGCCTTTAATTTCAGAAAAAGCGACATTTCTTGAAGAACAAGGTAAATATATTTTTAAAGTTTTAGAAAGAACAAATAAGCGAGAAATCAAAAAAGCAATTGAAGATATTTATAGAGCAAAAGTCGATAAAGTAAACATTATGAACACA
>JAQUPA010000030.1 GCA_028716825.1 Candidatus Paceibacterota bacterium | reverse complement strand
TTGGAGAAATACCTATAATTGGTTTTGATACGTCAATGCCAATTTTTTTCACATAGTCAACAGCCCAATTTTTATCAGCAGGCCTTAGAGCTATTGAAACGTCCGGAAAAGAATAAAGAGGAACTTTCAACTTTAATTTTTTAATCTCCTCTAAATTATCCCTGCCCCTTACAAAGATAAAAGGAAGCTTTTTAAGCTTTCTTTTGACAAAGAAAGTATATATTTTACCAGAGATAGGACCATATGATTTTGTATATTTAAAGTAAGGTTTCTTTAGCTTATGAGATAATCTTTGGAAAAAAATCGTTTTTAAATAATCTAGCCACTTTGTTTTTAGTCCTCTATTGCCAATAAATTCTATTCCCGATAAATCAACTATAATATCACTTTTTTTGATCGTTTCAATTAGCTTTAAATATATTCTTTCTTCTTTTTTTGTTATTGTTTTTCTTTTTTTTAGGAAATAAATTATTTTATATAAAAAGAAAAAAACGCTTCCCCTTTCAAGAAAAAAATTCTCTCCAGAATTACATACAATATTAAAATAATTATTTTTCGCGAACAAAAAATTCTCTTTATAGTGTTTTTTAGGTAAAACAAAGACATATTCTGCATCTATATATCCATTTAATTTATTCATAAAAGAAAAAGAAATTCCTTGAGCTCCGTAATTATGATTTAAATATGACAAATCTGTTAATAAAACTTTAGTCTTCTTTTCCATAAATATCATTTTAAATTAATACATCTAAAAGATTTTCATAGTTTCCTTACTTCGTCAAATTCAGTTTCCATTCGTTCTTTCCATGTCCAAAGATTATTTTTAGCAAATTCTTTGGCGTTTTCTTCTAATCTCTTTCTTTTCTCATTATCTTTGAGTAATTTTATAATTATATCGGGCAATATATTTATTTTATCTAACTTTACTAATATTCCATTTTTTTCATTGTGGATAAATTTATCGGTGTCTCCAATATCTAAAGTAACTATGCACTTCCCGCAACTTAAAGCCTCAAGAAGCGGATTTCCAACATTTGAAATGTCATATGTTGAAATAAAAATATCAGCCAAATTATAATATTTCTTTAATTCGTCGTGTGGTAAAGCTCCTAAAAATCTAGTCCCATTCTCAACTTTTAGTTCTTTAACTAATTTTTCGAGATTTTCTTTTTCCTTCCCGTCGCCAATAATTAAAAGTTCGGTTTCTGACTCTGCTTTTAATACTCTTGACATTGTTTTTATTATTCTATCCACTCTTTTCCATTTTTCTAATCTGCTAATGGCTAATAAAATTTTTTTATTCTTCTCGATTTTAAGCTCTTTTTTAAAATTATTTTTATCAAAATTAGGAATATATATATTTTTATCCACGCCATTTAACCAAAATTTTACTTTCTTCGTTTTCGCATTAATTTTTCTCAATACTTTATCTCCCATTGTTCCGTCATTTGCCATAATTAAAAGATCAACAGGTATTTTCATTGCAAAAACGTCATCCCAATATTTAATTTTCCAAAACTTTTCTTGAAGATGAGCAGACAATTTAGTTCCTTGAAACCTAGAAATAATTGGTTTTTTAAAAATTTTTGACAAAACCTTAGAAACCGGAATCCCCTGAACTTCATATCCATAAAAAAAATCAATTTTTTCCTTTCTTGAGATTCTATATCCGATAAAAAAAGCTAATATCTGAAAATATAACCACCAAATTGATCTTCCAAAAAAAGCATTTATATTTAACCAGGATGAATTAAAACGTATTATTCTAATATTTGGGTGTATATCATAAACAGAGTCTTTTTTTTTATTGCCCGTCAAGAAAAAAACTTTCCATCCGTGTTCAGCAAAATTTTTAATAGTACGTAACAAGGAAGGTGCTCCTTTTTTCTGCCCCATTGACCAAATATCTAAAGCGGAAATTACTAATATTCTTTTTTTAGAAAAAGAAGTCATAAATTAGTTTTTACCGAGAGTGAATTTTCTGTTTTTTATTTTAATTAAAAAATGTTTATAAAATCTAAAATCTGATTTCTTAATAAAGACTACATCTCTAATTTTGTTTCCAGAAATTCTGGCATAAATAACAAACTTAATGACAAATGCAAATGTATAAGAAATTGCAGTAGCCCAAGCAGCACCTATAATACCGATTTTAGGAATCAAAAGTATATTTAAAGCGATATTTAAAATAACAGACACCAAAGCAATATAAGAATTTATTATGGGTTTTCCCCTTCCTGCTAAATCATTGGTTAAAATTCTCATTCCGCTTATGGAAACTGTTCCTATTAATAAAATTTGAAATGGTAAAACGGATTTTAAAAACACAGGCGAATAAAACAAAACTATAAGCCATCTGCCAAATAAAAAAAGTACTAACGACATTAAAAACGTAATAAATAAAATATTTCTACAAACTATAGGAGTGAATTTTTTTAACATTTTTTTATCTTTCTGGGCAGAAATACGAGGAAAAAGAACAGTTCCTGCTGACTGAGAAATAAGCCAAATTTTCTCTGCGAGTGCCACTGAGATTGAATAAAAACCAGCAGCAGTGGGATTTAAAAAAAAGTTTATCATCCACATATCGACTCTAAGGTGCAAGTAAGTTGCTATATTGCCCAAATAAACTTTAAAACTATAGGAAAAAAAATCTTTTAATAAATTTTTATCTAAAGAAAAAATTATCCCCTGGGTTTCTTTTTTAACCTGAAAAAATAAAAATATAGAAGCAAGTAAAAAAGAAATTGCCTGGGAAAAAAGCGCAGCTTTTATCCCGAAATGGAGACCTAAAAGAAAAGCAGAAATCAAAAATAAAAAAATAAAGCCCTGCAACAAACGAACAATATTATATTTTTTTATTTTCTGAAGTCCCAATAAAATATCAATCCCAAAAGTCAAAAAAATCTCAAAAGGAATTAAAAATAAAGCGAGTAATAAATATTCTTTTGCAACACCAGGGAATAATTTTTCTCCAAAAAATAAAGCGATTATTAATCCTATAGAAATCGCAACCATGCTTATCAAAATGGAAAAGAATATAACTGCTCCAAAAATCTTTTTTAAAGAATGTTGCCCTCTGCCAACATAAAAAACAGTTGCCGGCCCAACCCCAATTTGAGTGAAAGTAATTAACAAAGTTGGTAAAAGTACAGCCAAAGAATAAATCCCTTTTGCTTCAGGACCTAAAACTCTGGCGATTATAATAGAAACCAAAAGAAGAAAAAATAATTCTAATGTTTTACCACCAAATGTTATTAGAGTGTCTTTTTTAAAACTATTGGCCATTTTTAAAACTATTTTTTGGAAATAATGTAATTTTCAACCTTATCTCTCATAACCTTTTTCCCCCCATGCATTTCTTTTTTTACGTCAGGATATATCTTAGCATAACCAAAAGCCACCCCACACATAATCTTTAAATGATCGGGTATTTTTAAATTATTTCTTAGGTAATATTCAAAATTCCCTTCCATCTTTGTATGCGATCCTAAGCTCGTCTTTGTTTTATTTATAATCTTCTGAAAAATATTTCTCTTTTTCCCGTCCCTTGTAAAATGATATTCTGACAAATTAAAAACACAACTATCTATTCCTTTATCTTTTGCATATAAAATCATGTTCTGTAGAGCAAGACCAGTATCTATGTATGGCAAATGACGTTCATATTTATATTCGATATACATTTTCTTACTCATTGGCAAAGACATATCGCAAAATACCAAAACAAAAGCAGAAGCTCCCTTAAAGAAAGGCTTGAATTTCAATATCTCTTCAACTTCCTTTTTTTTATTTAAGATTAAAAATTTTAATTCCTGATTGTTGCATCCTGTTGGAGCCCATGTACCCGCCTCAATAATTGATAAAATATCTTCTTTTGAAACTTCTTTTCCACTAAAAATTCTTACGCTTCTTCTTCTTTTTATTAATTCCATTAAGTTTTCCATA
>JAQUPA010000029.1 GCA_028716825.1 Candidatus Paceibacterota bacterium | reverse complement strand
TTTTTCTTTCTTGACATAACTTTCATTCCTTTATTGTATATCAAACAAAACGAAATTTCAAAATTTTTTAATTAAAAAAATAACCGATAATAATCGGCTATTTTTATCTTTTTTTATTTTTCTTTATTGTCTTTATCGTTAATTATAAAACCAGTGCCCGATGGAACAAGCTTTCCAATAATTACGTTTTCTTTAAGACCCTCAAGATTATCTTCTCTTCCTTCAATCGCGGCTTTTATCAAAACCCTGGAAGTTTCTTGAAAAGATGCTGCTGAAAGAAAACTATCTGTTGATAAGGCAACTTTTGTAATGCCCAAAAGAACTGGTTTTTCTTTTGCTTCCTCTCCATTTTCTCTTTTAATTTTATTATTTACTTCAGCAAGTCTTGCTCTTGAGATAACTTCCCCTTTTGCGAAATTAGAATCTCCCACTTTTACAATTTTTACCCTTGAGAAAAGTTGACGAATAATTGTCTCAACATGTTTATCATGAATCGAAACACCCTCTTCTGTATAAATTTTTTGAACCTCATTTAAAATATATTTTTGGGCTTTTTCCTGGCCAGCTGCTTTAAATAACTTCTTGATATCAATCCTCCCTTCTATTATTGCCTGTCCCGGAACAACCATCTCTCCTTCTTTTATTAGGGTATCAACTTTTGCCGGAATTTTATATTCTTTCTTTTTCTTTTTTTCTGTTTTTACTTCAATTATAGTTTCTGTTCTTTCTTTTTTAATCTTAAGTACTCTCCCTGGTTCCTCAAATATAGGAGCTTCTCCCTTGGGAGATCTTGCTTCGAAAATTTCTTCAACACGCGGTAGACCAAGAGTAATATCTCCAACTCCTGTAACACCTCCAGTGTGAAAAGTTTTCATGGTCAACTGAGTTCCTGGTTCTCCAATCGCTTGAGCTGCCACAACTCCAACAGCTTCTCCAAGTTTCACAAGCTGGTGTGTTGTTAAATCCATGCCATAACATTTCTGACAAATCCCCTTAAGACATTTACAGCTTAGGGGTGAACGCACATTAAATGACTCAATATCTTCATTTTCAATTTCTCTTAATTTATTTTCATCAATAATCTCCCCTTTCTTTAAAAGTACTTTCCCTTTTTTATTTTTTATATCTTCAAGAACTATCCTACCGAGCAATTTCTGGAATAAGTCTTGATCTAACTCTTCAAAACCTTTTTTTTGAATTATTATTCCTTTTCTATCACCACAATCCTTTTCTTTAACAATTAATTCATGAGCAACATCAACCAACCTTCTTGTAAGATATCCTGCACTTGAAGTTCTTAGGGCAGTATCTACAGTTCCTTTTCTTGCGCCATGAGTTGAAATAAAGTATTCAAGAGTTGTAAGTCCTTCATAATAACTTTTTTTAACAGGTAACTCTATAGTCTCTCCAGCTGGGTTTGCAACAAGTCCTTTCATCCCAGCCATCTGAAATGGTTGTGCCCAAGAACCTCTCGCACCACTATCAATAATATAAAAAACAGATCCGTCCTTTGAGATAGAATTTAAAACTTCTTCCGAAATTTCGTCTTTTGCTCTTTGCCAAATTTCAATAATTTTATCCTTTCTTTCCCTATCTGATAAAAATCCTTGCATATATTGTTTTCTAATTTCAATTTCTTCTTTTTCAGACTTTCCCAAAACTTCTTGTTTTTTCTCTGGCACAATAAGATCATCTATACCCCAGGTGATACAAGAAGATGTTGATGCCTCAAAACCAAGATTTTTTATGCTATCGAGAAAATTAATTGCTCTTTCGTGGGGATATTTCTCTATTAAAACAGTAATTAAAGACTGAATTTTTCTTGAGTCCTTAAGATCATTCTGGTAAGGAAAATCCTTGGGCAAAATGTCATTAAAAAGAATTCTGCCGACAGAAGTTTCAATGAATTTTTCATTACACTCTATCTTCCTTTGTTTAAAATAATCACAATCTTTTAATATCTTTATTTTTGCCTGAGAATCTATCTCTCCAAAATCAAATGCTATTTTTGCCTGAGTTGGACTTGCAAAAATCTTACCTTCTCCTTTTAATCCAGGCTTCACTTTAGTTAAAAAATAACAACCAAGTATCATTTCTTGTCTTGGAATAGCAATTGGACGTCCCGTGGCTGGCTTTAAAACTCCTTTTGTTGAAACCATTAGATCTGAAGCTTCTCTTTGGGCTCTTTTAGATAAAGGCAGAAAAACTGCCATTTGGTCACCATCAAAGTCAGCATTAAAAGCAGGGCAAACCAAGGGATGAATTTGGAGAGCGTTTCCTTCGATTAATAATGGCTTGAAAGCCTGAACAGAAAGTCTATGAAGAGTTGGCGCTCTATTCAAAAGTAAATATTTACCATCAATAATTTCTTCTAATATTTCCCAAACCTCCTCTCTTTCTTCAGAAATTAAAATACCAGCGCCTCTTACATTATGAGCAAGTCCCCTTTCTATAATTTTGTGTATTATAAATGGCTTAAAAAGTTCGAGAGCCATTTTCTTTGGGATACCAACCTCATCTAATTTCAACTCTGGTCCCACAACAATAACAGATCTTCCAGAATAATCCACTCTTTTTCCAAGAAGATTCTGACGAAATCTTCCTTGTTTTCCCTTAAGCATATCGGCTAAAGACTTCAATTCTCTTTTACCTCCTGTACTTGCTGTTGTCTGTTGTGGCTTTCTCCTTGATGAATTATCTATTAGAGCATCAACAGCCTCCTGTAACATTCTTTTCTCATTTCTTTGTATAATTTCTGGAGCGTCAATCTCTTTTAGATATTTTAACCGATTGTTTCTATTAATTACTCTTCTGTAAAGATCGTTTAAGTCTGAGGAAGCATATCTTCCGCCGTCAAGCTGTACCATGGGACGCAAATCCGGCGGTATCACTGGAAGGTTTGTTAAAAAAATCCACTCTGGGCGAATTTCAGAGTCAATAAACTTCCTTACAAGACTGAGACGTTGGCGGATTTTCTTTTTATTTTCTTGACTAGATTCTTTATGTTTTGATTCAAGTTCTTTCTCTAATTTCTTAAGATCCATTTTTTCAAAAATCTCCCTCAATGCTTCAGCTCCAGTTCCTGCTTTAAAAATAGAACCATACTTTAAAGAAAATCTTCTATAACCGTTCTCAGATATAACAACTCCCTCTTTAAGATCTTTAATCTCTTGAACCGTCTCATCTCTTATTTTCTTTAACTCTTCTTGCTCTTTTTTATTATTTTTCTCTTTATTTTTTCTCTTAAACTCTTCTTCAACATCTTGAAGTATTTTTTTCTTAGCTACTTCGTCTACCGAGATGACAATATATGAAACGAAATAAACTATTCTTTCAACATCTTGCATCGGTTTTCCAAGTAAAAGTCCTACCCTCGAAGGAACACCCCTGAAAAACCAAATGTGAGCGACTGGAGTTGCAAGTAAAATATGACCCATTCTTTCCCTTCTTACAGATGACTTGGTAACTTCAACTCCACACTTATCACATATAATACCTTTATATCTTATTCTTTTGTATTTTCCACAATAACATTCATAGTCCTTTGTAGGGCCAAAAATTTTTTCACAAAAAAGACCATCTTTTTCTGGCCTCTGAGTTCGATAGTTTATTGTCTCTGGCTTTGTAATTTCACCATAAGACCAAAGAGAAATTTCTTGCGGAGAGGCAAGACTTATTTTAATTGCATCAAATCTTTCTACTTTTGACATAATTTTTTCGGGGCAAAATATTAATGCGTCAGCTCCCTAATTTTTGCGGGGCAAAATATTAATGCTTGCTCCGTATTATTTTTCTTCCTTTTCTTTTTTTATTACCTCAACATTAAAACCAAGTGATTTTAACTCAGAAACTAGAACGTTAAAGGAAGAAGGAATATTTGGTGTTTTTATCTCCTCTCCTTTTACAATTGATTCATACGTTTCAGCTCTTCCCGGAACATCATCAGACTTTATAGTCAACATTTCTTGGAGAGTATGAGCCGCTCCATATCCTTCTAATGCCCAAACTTCCATCTCACCAAATCTCTGTCCACCAAATTGCGCCTTACCTCCAAGTGGCTGCTGAGTGATTAAAGAATAAGGACCGATTGATCTCATGTGGATTTTATCTTCAACCATATGAATTAATTTCATAACATACATATACCCTACTGTTATTTTTTCTCGGAAAACCTGGCCCGTCTTTCCGTCATGCAAAAGAACTTTTCCGTCTTCGGGCAATCCCGCTTTTTTAAGCTCTTCTTTTATCTCTTCAACAGTGGGTCCGTCAAACACGGGACACAATGATTGATATCCAAGTTTTTTTGCTGCAAAACCCAAGTGTGTTTCAAAAATTTGACCAATATTCATTCTTGAAGCAACAGAAAGGGGGTTAAAAATAATATCAACGGGTTTTCCATCTTCTAAAAATGGCATTTCCTCTTCTGGTAAAATTTTTGCTATAACGCCCTTGTTACCGTGACGTCCTGCTAATTTATCACCCACTGAAATTTTCCTAAGATATGCAATTTCAACTTGAATTTTTTTAATAACACCAGGCTCAAGTAGGTCTCCCTTTTCAGCTTCAAAAACTTTTACTCTAATAACTTTCCCGCGTTTTCCGTGAGGCACAACTAAAGAAGTATCTTTTATGTCCTGTGATTCTTCTCCGAAAATTTTCTTCAAAAGCATCTCTTCTGGCGTTAATTCTTCTTTTCCTTTTGGAGAAATTTTTCCAACTAAAATATCGCCCTCTTCAACTTCTGCTCCGACTCTTATAATTCCGTCTGAATTAAGATTTCTTAGTTTTTCTTCAGAAACATTTGGAATATCGTTAGTTGTAACTTCCGGCCCGAGTTTTGTTTCTCTGGCATCACAAATAAAATCTTCAATATGTAAAGATGTGAAAAGATCTTTTTTAAGAACCTTCTCTGAAATTATAAGAGCGTCTTCATAATTCGCTCCTCTCCATGGAATGAATGCACAAAGAAGATTTTTTCCAAGAGAAACTTCTCCTTCGCTTATAGCAGCTCCATCTGAAAGGGGTTGATCTTTTTTTACCACATCTCCTTTATTTACAGTTGGTTTTTGATGAATACCAGTATATTGATTTGACCTTACGTAATTTAAAAGTTTGTATTCTCTCTCCTGTTTCTTTTCTTTTACCACGATACGAGAGGCGTCTACTTCTTTTACCTTTCCATCTTCCTGGGCAATTATTATCTGGC
>JAQUPA010000028.1 GCA_028716825.1 Candidatus Paceibacterota bacterium | reverse complement strand
CCTACAAGTATAGAACAACTACTATGAGTATCTGGAACTTCCTTTCAAATGGAAATAGAATATCCTCATACAAAAAAACATACACTTCAACAACCTGGAATCTTGACAGCACAAAGATTTCCCATGCCGACGTTAATGGAGACGGAAGAGAAGACCTTGTGGCTTTGTATAACTATGGAAATGCAAACACGGGATTCTGGGTGTTTCTAAAGACTGCATCAAGTTACACAGCGCAGAGATGGTGGTTGTCTGGTAAAGGAGCTTGGAACTGGTCTTCAACCAATCTTCAGGTGGGAGATACAAACAATGATGGAAAGGATGATATTGTGCCTATTTATAAGTATTAGGGATTGAAAAAAAAATTGTTTTTGGTATTATTCTATATTATAAATATTAAACCTTATGGCTGAACAAGAAATTAATTTAGTAGATTTTGTTAGGGTATTATTTAAAAAGAAATTGTTAATCCTTTTCGTGGTCGGAGTTTTTTTTATACTGGGGATTGTTTTTAGTTTAGTTTTATTTAAAGGATACGAGGGTTCTGTTGTCTTGGAGATTGGCAAAATGGAAGTTTTTAACGAAGGAACATTTATTACTTTTTTACCAGAAACCACTTCACAGGTTAAGCAAAAAATAAATAGCCGGGTATATGATGATTTGATTGAAAGCAAAGTGGAGATAGATGAAATAGAGGATGTCGAGGCGTTCATTTCTGAAGAAGCAAAAGATAGTAATATTGTCACCGTAAGGATAAAGTCAAAAGATTCCGTTGAGGGAGTTAAATATTTAGGAGAACTTGG
Organism: Candidatus Paceibacterota bacterium; assembly: GCA_028716825.1. Classification (NCBI taxonomy): domain Bacteria; kingdom Bacillati; phylum Minisyncoccota; species Minisyncoccota bacterium. The sequence continues at coordinate 4,661 of JAQUPA010000028.1, read as the reverse complement.
TAGAATTATTTTATCTCAGCATGAAATTGATTTTAAGAAGAAAGAAAGTAGTTTTAAAACCATTGTTAGTAGAGAAAAAGCAAAATTAGCTGCATTAGAAAAAAACAAGGATTTATCAAGCCTACAATACCTTTACGTTGAACATTTATCTAAGATTGACGAGGCGCAAATGAGCTTAAATAGCATCCAGAGGACGAAAATTGTAAGACCTGCCCCAGAGGAATTATCTTATGAAAACAATCTATATTTGAATGTTATTTTATCAATTTTCATCGGTTTGTTTTTCGGCGTTATTTTTGCTTTTGTATTAGATTTCTGGCAAAGAAATAAAAAAGAAATTCTCAAGGGCTAATTAATTCGATAAAGATAATGAAGTATAGGATTATAAGAAGATTCATCTTATTAAGTGGAGATATTTCTTTGATATTTTTCTCTCTCTATATTGCTCTTATTTTAAGGTGGAGTAAGTTAATTTCTCCTCGGATATTTATTTATTTTTTTAAGCAATTTTCGTGGCTTTTTTTATTTTGGATTTTTCTTTTTTTTATTTTTGACTTTTATTCTTTGAATATAAGATTCCGCAGTTTTGATTTTTATCGGTATTTTTCTGTATTTTTATTTCTGGCAATGTTTTCGGGAATTTTATATTTCTATCTTTTTCCAAGTATTGCTATTGCGCCAAAGACCATTCTTTTTTTGAACATTGGTATTTTTTCTATTTTATTTATCTTATGGCATTCTTTTTTTGATTGGATTTTCAAGAGAAGTGTGAATAAAGAAAAAATTATTTTTTGGGGGAGTTTTTCGGAAAAGAAAGATTTAATAAATTATATTAAAAATTCAAAGTTACTTTATAAAATCGAAGGGGATTTTAATGAAAGCACAAACATAGATGAAATCCATAACATAATTAAAAATAAAAAAATAAAGAAAATTATTATATCTCCAGAGGTTAAAAACTCTCAAAAATTATTTTTCTCTTTTCCAGAAATAGAAATTGAAAGCTTCTTTGATTTTTATGAAGAAACTACAAAAAAAATAGCGCTTTCTGGCATTAAAGATCCGAACATATTTAATAGTTTTATTAGGGAAGAAAAAGCCTATACTACTCTAAAAAGAATGTTGGATTTTTTTATCGCTTCTATTGGAAGTTTATTTTTCATATCGTTTTTCCCCATAGTTGCTATTTTAATAAAAATTAATTCAAAAGGGCCAATTTTCTTTATTCAAGAAAGAGTAGGTAAAGATGGAAGAATTTTTCAATCATATAAATTTAGGTCTATGCATGTAAAAAATAACAGCAAAAAAATATGGAGAGAAAAAGATAAAAGAGAAATTACTTTCGTGGGAAGATTTCTAAGATTTACACATATTGATGAACTTCCTCAATTTTTAAATATGCTACGGGGCGATATAAGTATTATTGGTCCTCGTCCTGAATGGAAAAAATTAGCCAAGCAATATGAAAAGGTAATTCCTTTTTATTCTTTGCGGCACAAGGTAAAGCCAGGACTCACAGGTTGGGCTCAAATTAACTATCCACCATCTACTTCCGTGAAAGAAGCTAGAGAAAAGTTTCAATACGATCTTTATTATATTAAAAATAGATCAATCACTTTTGATGTTGTAATTTTCCTTAAAAGTTTAAGAAAATTTTTTGGATAGTTTTAGAATGTTTGACAAAAAAAGATAATTTTTTAATAATGGTATATCTTTTAAGAAAAAGTAAATAAAGTCCTGAGGGATTGTATCCTGAAGGGAAAGGTCGATTATGATTGATACGAGTGGTATAAATACTACTCGAAGAAAAATATGGCTGAGCAACAAGACAAAGATTTTCTTGACAACCTAGTAAAATCACTTGTCGATCACCCGGATGATGTTAAAGTAGATAGGAAAGTTGATGAAATGGGTGTTTTGCTTTCTTTGAGAGTAAACCCAGAAGATATGGGTTTAATAATCGGAAAGCAAGGCTCTATTGCAAGAGCAATTAGAACTCTCGTAAGAGTGATAGGTCTTAAGAACCACGCAAGAGTAAATCTTAAGATTGAAGAGCCCGAGGGCTCAAAAAGAGCAGCTGAAAAAGAAAAAGAGGGAGAGGATCTTGGAGATCTCAAGCTCTAATTTAGCTTTACATACTTTAGAAAACCGCGCTATAATGTGAAAAAGCAAAATTTGCTTTGACAAATAATGACGCGGTTTTCTTTTTTTGTATGACCTTCCACATAATTACAATTTTTCCTGAAATTTTTGATTCTTACTTTTTAAAATATGCCAAGAGCATCAAGAATTCTTAAAAATTCACTAGCTAATATAGATAGTGTTTTTCATCATAAAAGCCCATATATTAAAAAGGGTATTCCTTATTTTTCTCAATGGGAGAGTCCGGAATTGAATGATGATATTTTAAATAAGAAAAAAGACGCAGCAGAAGACAAAAAATGGAAAAATTCCGGAGCAAATTCTCCCGAAGAATATCGTTTATGGAGTTGGCACACCTGTGGCATAACTTGTTTCAAAATGATTCTTGCGGACATATTGGGAAAAGAGTTTAAGACGATTAATCTTGCAAAAAAATGCGCAAAATATGGAGGATTTCGCAAAAAAGGAGAAAATATCGAAGGATTGTATTATCTTCCTTTTTGTAGGTTTGTTAGGAAAGAATTTAAACTTAAAATTGAGTTCGTAAGGTGGCTTTCTATTAAAAGAATTAAAAGAGAATTAAGCCAAGATAATTACGTGATAGCCACCGTTAATCCAAACATTAGAGATTTAGAATCGTCGATTCCAAAAAAGAAAGGTGGCCACTTGGTTTTAGTTGTAGGATACGACGATAAAAAGAAAATATTATTTTTGCATAATCCTTCCGGCTTTTATAAAAAGTCTCAAGAATATGCTGAAATTTCAGAAAAAAACTTTAAAAGGTTTTTTGCAAAAAGGGGAGTTGTAGTATATTCTTAGTTTAAAACTATGAAATTAGATTCAGCGATTTTTTATACAAATAGTTTAGAAGAAGCGATAAAATTTTATAAAGAAATAATTGGACTGGAAGTTGATTATATTCAGGAAGGAAAGTTTGCCTCTTTTAAATTAGATAACGCAAAATTAGGTATAAAACAGGCGAAAGAAGAAAGAGAAATTGCAGGACATCAAACCGTTTTTATAGAAGTTGAAAATATACAAGAAATATATAATCAGTTTAAAGAAAAAGGAATAAAATTTGAAAAAGAATTAGTTAAAGAAGATTGGGGAAAAAATTTTAGCTTTCTTGACCCCGACGGAAATAAGATTCAGTTTGTTTGTAAAAATTCCTAAGCCTATGACTTTTCACATAATTACAATTTTTCCGGAGATTTTTGATTCTTACTTTAAAGAAGGGATTTTGCGACGGGCCCAGCAGAAAAAGAAAATAAAAATAAAAATCTATAATCTTCGCGATTTTACAGATGATAAACGAAAGACCGTGGACGATAGGCCATTTGGAGGAGGACCGGGAATGGTTTTAAAAATAGATCCGATACAAAAAACCATAAATAAAATTAAAAAAAGCGCAAAGAAAAAAACAAGAATAATTTTACTTTCCGCAAAAGGAAAAAAATTGGACCAAAAAAAGGCAAAGTTCTTAACTAAGTACAAAGATGTTATTTTAATATGCGGGAGATACGAGGGGGTGGATGAACGAGTTGCAAAATATATTGCCAACGAGGAAATTTCAATCGGAGATTATATTTTATCGGGTGGCGAGCTTGGAGCAATGGTAATTATTGAGGCAGTTTCAAGATTAATTCCGGGGGTTTTAGGAAACAAAGAATCAATAGAAGACAAAAGAGAAGTTAAGGGTTACCCTGTTTATACACGGCCCGAGAAAATCAAAATAGATAAAAAAGAAAGAAGCGTGCCAAAAATTCTTTTGAGCGGAGACCATAAAAAAATTGAAAAATGGAGAAGTAAGCAGGCCAAATAAGGGGTTGACCCCGTTAGATAGAGCTCGTAGGGTTTACTATCTAACGGGGTTGACTTTAAATTATTTTTTGTATAAAATATCAAGGTTAAGTAAAAGCCCTTTTAAAAGTCAGTAGCTGCATTGAGCCAGCTTGTCTCTTTGTTATTCCTTAATTTATTTTTTAATTTTTAACTGAGAATTTGATCCTGGTTCAGGATGAACACTGGCGACGTAGATAAGGCATGCAAGTCGAGCGGTCCCGCTTGCGGGACAGCGGCAGATGGGTTAGTAACACGTGGATATCTACTCTAAAGACGGGAATAACCCCGCGAAAGCGGGGCTAATACCCGATGGTCCCTTCGGGGTAAAGATTTGTTTTTAACTTTTCGCTTTAGAATGAGTCCGCGGCCTATCAGCTTGTTGGTGAGGTAATGGCTCACCAAGGCTATGACGGGTAGGGGATGTGAGAGCATGGTCCCCAACAAGGGAACTGAAACACGGTCCTTACTCCTACGGGAGGCTGCAGTCGAGAATCTTGGACAATGGGCGAAAGCCTGATCCAGTGACGTCGCGTGCGGGACGAAGGCCTTAGGGTTGTAAACCGCTTTTCTTGGGGAAGAAATCTTTTGATTGACGGTACCCAAGGAATAAGGGGTGTCTAAACTCGTGCCAGCAGAAGCGGTAATACGAGTGCCCCAAGCGTTATCCGGAATTATTG
>JAQUPA010000027.1 GCA_028716825.1 Candidatus Paceibacterota bacterium | reverse complement strand
TATATTCTTCTAATTTTGAATAAGGTATTTTAATCTTTAAAAACCCCTTTGCGGTTTTTTCCAGAATTTGCACTCCCAATTTTTTTAGTTTTTCTTCATTAAGACCCATCACAAAACTTCTACTTTCGGGGCATTCTTTAAATACAACTGGTTTAATTGGTAATTTATATTTTTTTGCAAATTCAAAATCTCTTTGGTCGTGTGCCGGAACTGCCATTATAGCACCAGTTCCATAATCCATCATTACATAGTCAGCGACAAAAACTGGAAGTTTTTCTTTAGGATTGACTGGATTTATTGCGTCAAGTCCTTCAACTTTTACTCCGGTTTTCTCTTTTTCTAAATCAGTTCTTTCAAGAGTAGTTTTCTTTTTTGCTTTTTCTATATAGTCCCAAACCTCTTTTTGATTTTTGATTTTTGATTTTTGATTTTGAAGGATTGGATGTTCGGGGGACAAAACAAAATAAGTTGCGCCGAACAAAGTGTCGGGACGAGTCGTAAAGACAGTTACTCGTTCTCCATCGATTTCAAAATCAACTTCAGCACCTTCTGATTTTCCAATCCAGTTTTTTTGGGTAAGTTTCGTTGATTCAGGCCAATCAACATTGTCAAGATCATTTAGTAAATCTTCTGCAAAATCTGTAATTTTTAAAAACCACTGTTCAAGTTCTTTCTGGATAACTTCGCTTTCACATCTTTCGCATTTGCCACCCTCTGCCTGTTCGTTTGCAAGAACTGTTTTGCATTTCGGGCACCAGTTGACCCTGGCCTTCTTTTTATAAGCGAGCCCGTTTTTATAAAATTGTAAAAACATCCACTGAGTCCATTTGTAGTATTCAGGGTCGGAAGAATTTATTTCCCTTTCCCAGTCATAATCAAAACCAAGCATTTCCATCTGTTCCTTAAATTTTTTAATTGCTTTTTTTGTGGTCTCTTTAGGATGTACACCAGTTTTTATCGCAAAGTTCTCGGCCGGCAAACCAAAAGCATCCCAGCCCTGGGGATGTAAAACTTCAAAGCCACGCATTTTCATATAGCGTGAGTAGATATCAGTTGCGGTGTAGGATTCAACGTGTCCAACATGAAGCCCCTCTCCCGAAGGATAGGGAAACATATCCAAAATATATTTTTTATCTGCCATGATTTAATAACTTATTCTTTCAAATTTTAGAGACTTTTTCAAGCTAAAGTATTAATATTCTTGGTGCTTGGTGGAATATACAAAAATCATGTATCTTAACTTGACTTTTAGCTTTAAAAGTTTTATAAAAATCTTATAAAAAAATATGAATATTGAGCAACCAGAAAAACCAAAAACTGAGTTGGATTTTTTTGCGGAGGAATTGAATCTTTCTCCAGAAAAAATGGAGGAGATGAAAAATTTTGCAGATAATTTAAAAAACATGATAAATTCTTCTTTTCCTATGGTAGAAGATAAAGAAAAAAAATTAACTGAAGAAGAAAAGAAAGACAGAAGAAGATGTTTGGATGAATGCAATAATTACATTAAGGAAACTTTAGAAATACAAAAGGACGATGATGAAATAAAAATATTAATTCCACTTAAGGCTAGTCGTGAAATAGTCAGCATTATAAGAAATTGTCTAGCAAAGATTCTTTGTAGCAGAGAAAGCGAAGAAAAAAAATATGATATTTCTTTGGTTATTGACGAAGCCCTTGCTAATGCTTTTACTCATTGTAAAAAAGGAAGTGAATATGCAGCGTTTTCTATTAAAGAAAAAGATGGACATATTACAGAAATAACAACAATGAATTTTTCTGAAGAAGAAATCCCAGAAGAGATGCTTTCTTTTTTAAATAAACCCAAAGAAGAAACTAAAGAAATTTTAGAGAATTTTTCTAATAACGATGTTGAAAAAATTAATAATGATGATTTTGATCTAGAAAAAGACATAGAAGGAGCATATAAAAAAAGAGGTCTTGAGGTAATTGCACAACTTATAAAAGATATAAAATACGAAAAAAATGAAGCCGGGGAACTTGGCTTTGTAAATAAATTCACATTTGAGATTTAGGTGTAGGGATTTTTTAAAAAAAGGAGTGGATGGTTATGAGTGCAAAGAGAAGAAATGAATCTCTAAGAAAGAGAAGCAGGAAGAGAATTGCCATGGCAGTGATTATCTTTTTAACTGCAATGGTTTTCTGTGCCATTTCTTCTGTAAATGAGAGCCGGAGTACGCAGACTGATTTGCAAGACGGTTTTCATTTTGTGGAGGTAACGGAAATAATCGCCGCAGGAAAGGTGAGGGTATCTGGCGATTATTTCATTTCTGGCGAAAAGATAGCCGAGATGAATCTTGAAATTGGCGATCGCCTGGAGATTCTGGTTATGGATATGGAGGTAAGGAGAATAGAACTCCGTTAAGGGGGTAAAAAGCAGAGGAGGAAATGTGTTTAGGAGAGGTGGCTATAGTCATCTCTCTTTTTTTTGAGACGTTTGTAGTTGACAAAGCGATTTTTCTTCTATATAATAAATATTGTTATTTTTGTACCTTGGAGAACATTTAGATATATTTGTTGGTCATGCGTGTTTAGAGAAAGGGGAAGACATGTGTTGTTGTGCTGGTTGTGGTAAGCCCGCAAAATCCCAAGACCGTGAGGTAGGGTTTTGTTCCAGATGTGGCAGACCCCTCGACGAAGACGCGGGACTCGTAGATGAACTTCTGGGCTATGATCCGGATATCTACGAGCAGCAAGCCCAGGGGACAGAGGGGACAAGCTTGTCTCTTCATCTACTTCAGGAGCTGAGAGAGGGGATCTTTCAGGTCTCGGAAGATGAAGAGGGCACAATTCGTTTCGAGGATGAGAACGATGTGTTCAAGTCTGACGACGAAGGCAAAATGCTCCCTCCGCGGGTCTCGGCAAGAGAGGCTCACATCCTCTCTCCTTTCGTCATGGGATTGATGGCGCGGGCGAGCGGACCGTTGGCAAACTACTTCTAGCAGACACGGCAAACAAGATTTTATTAGGGGACGCCTCGTTGCGTCCCCTAGATCTTTTAAGAGTTTTAACTTTTCACCTTTATTTATAAGTATTTGTAGATAAAAGCGAGAGGTTGACAAATAGATATAATAATATATAATTAAAGCATATTTGAAAAAATAGTTTCGGTGTAGATATTGGAAGACATGGGCAAAAAGAAAGGAGTGATTGCCTATGTGGGATCATCGCGGATGCAGTGTGAATTTTGTGACAAACATCGACCTGGTGATCGCCGGCGCCTGACCGCGCGGCCAGCGGCCCGCCGCCACGACAATAGTCGTTGGCGGCATCGAAGTCATCGGCATGAAAGAAAGGAGTGAGCCGTGAGGTATACGGCCCCATTCCTGTAGCCGCCTATGGGCGGCAGTAAAAAGAGCACTTTAAGTTTTTCCGAGGGGAGAGGGCAGAGACATGACGCAAGGCGCGAAAAAAAACAAAGAATCGTGCGCCACACAGATCGTTCAGCGCGTCCAGTCCTGCCCTTATCCCCTCTCACAAATTTCAGCCAAAGGCTGTTTTTTATTATTGAGCGTAGAATAGGGTTGACAAAAAAAATAAAAAGTATAAAATAAGAACCATAATATTTAATAAGCAAAAAATGCTTTTTTAAGGAAGAAAAAGGGGAATAAATAACCCAAAAATTTTTCATTTTGGGTAGTTTTTTTTGATATATCAATAAAGAAAATTTCATTATAAATAAAACAAAAAGTCTTCTCTCATGAAAAAGAAAAACTTTGGTAAATATTCATTTAAATTAAAATATCCCGACCTTGTAGAATTTCAAATTAGTGCTTACAAGGATTTTATTGACCAGAAATTAAAAAAACTTTTTGAGGAGTTCTCGCCAATTAAAGATTATAGCGAAAAAGAATATAAACTTTATTTTAAAGATTTTAAATTTGAAAAACCAAAGCTCTCGGACCATGAAGCAAAAGAAAATAATCTTTCCTTTGAAGCGCCCCTTAAGGTTAGGTGCTCTCTTAAGATAGAAAGTTTAGGCGAAGAAAGAGAAGGAGAGGTTTATTTTTGTGATTTTCCTCTTATTACAGACAGGGGAACTTTTGTTTTAAACGGAGTCGAAAGGGTTTTAGTTTCCCAGCTTATACGCTCTCCGGGAGTTTTTTTCAATGTAAATTATTATTACGGACAGAAATTCTTTGGAGCAAAAATCATTCCAAACAGGGGTGCTTGGCTTGAGTTTGAAACGGATCACAATGGAATAATTTGGGTAAAAATTGACAGAAGAAGAAGAGTTGCTGCAACCGCCCTTCTTAGATTTTTCGGACTTGAAGGGAGCGATGAAATTAAAAATACTTTTGACAAGGACGTAGCCGGGGCTCCAGTTGATTATATTGAAGAAACACTAAAAAAAGATTTTACTAAAAACAGAGACGAGGCAATTGTTGAAATTTATAGTCACTTGCGTCCTGGGGACCTTGCAACATTAGAAAACGCCAAAAGTTATTTAAAGGGCGTTTTCTTTAATTCTCAGCGATATGATTTATCAGAGGTTGGGAGATGGAGAACAAGGCAAAGACTTGGTGTTGAAAATAAAGAAAAAATCGAAGAGAAAGACTTGCTACTTGGTAAGGAAGATATTATTTTAACGCTAAAAGAAATTATAAAACTTAATAAAAACCCCGAAGCCCAGCCAGACAACATTGATCATTTAGGCAACAGAAGAATAAGGACAATGGCAGAGCTTTTAGAGTCAAGATTAAGAGTCGGTATGTTGAGAATGGAAAGGAATATAAAAGACAGGATGTCTACCGTGGACATTGAAGAGGCGGAGCCAAGAAGTATTATCAACACAAGGCCTTTTTCTTCCCAGATAAAAGAATTTTTCACATTATCCCAGCTTTCCCAGTTTATGGATAATCAGAATCCCCTTGCAGAGCTTGAACACAAAAGAAGGTTGTCTGCCATGGGACCTGGGGGCCTTACAAGAGAAAGAGCAAGGTTTGACGTCAGAGACGTTCAGCCAAGTCATTATGGAAGAATTTGCCCCATTCAGACTCCAGAGGGCCAGAATGTGGGATTGATTTCTCACCTTGCGCTTTTCTCCAGGATTAACTCTTTGGGATTTCTTGAGACCCCATATTTTAAGGTTGAGAAAGGAAGAGTGACAAACAAAACAGTATTTTTAAACGCTTATGAGGAAGAAAAATACGTTATAGCTCCTGCAACGACCCCTCATGACGAAAATGGCAATATTACGGAAAAGTTGATTGAAGCGAGAGTGGATGGACAGCCTGGAGTAATTGAGGCGAAAAAAGTTGATTTTATGGATGTTTCCCCTCAGCAGATTTTATCCACTGCTACTTCTATGATTCCATTTTTAGAACATGATGACGCAAACAGAGCTCTTATGGGTTCCAACATGCAAAGGCAGGCAGTGCCTTGTTTAAGGCCGGAGCCTCCGCTTGTTGCTACAGGAGTTGAGGCTAAAGTAGCAAGAGATTCGGGCCAGATAATAATTGCCCAGGAAGATGGAAAGGTAAAAGAAGTAGACGCCTCTCGTATCGTGGTAAAAGAAAAGAAACAGGAGAGAGAATACAAACTTTTAAATTACGTAAGGTCAAATCAATATAC
>JAQUPA010000026.1 GCA_028716825.1 Candidatus Paceibacterota bacterium | reverse complement strand
ATACAAGCATTATTCCAAATCTTCTTGTCAGGGGTATTCCCGAAGCTATAAAGAAAAGCAAAGCTAAGAAAATTTATGTTTGTAATTTAATGACAAAATTCGGTGAGACGAATAATTTTTACGCTAAGGATTTTATTTACGAAATTGAAAACTATTTAGGGGAAAATATTTTAGATTATATTATTTTAAATAATAAAATTCCTCCAAGTAAATTTCTTTTTAAGTATAGAAAAGCAAGGGCTAAAATGGTAAGATATAAGGACCATGATTTCCAGCAAAAAAATCATTATAAAGTAAAGATTATTAAAGCCAATGTTATAAGAATGGGAGATTTTATTCGGCACGATCCTAAAAAAATTGCAAAAATAATTTATTCGTTAAAGTAAAAAAATAATTAATTTATGGAGCTAACGCATTAATTTTTCGCTCCGCTCAAAATTATGGAGCTGACGCATTAAATTTTCGCTCCGCTCAAAATTATGGAGCTGACGCATTAAATTTTCGCTCCGCTCAAAATTATGCAAGCATTAATTTTAGCTGCCGGCGATGGTACAAGGTTAAAGCCACTTACAGAAACAAAACCAAAACCAATTTTGCCAGTTGCAGATACAACACCAATATTACATAATCTCAGTCAGCTTCCAAGAGAGATTAAAGAAGTTATTTTGGTTGTAAAGCCAAATGACAAAATGATAAGGAAAGAAATAAGCACAAATTATAAAGCAAAAAAAATAAAATATGTTGAACAAAAAGTTCAACGGGGTACTGGAGATGCTGCTATGCAGGCAAAAAAATATCTAAAAGATAAATTTTTGATGATGATGGGGGATGATTTGTATGACAAATCAGATATTAAAAATCTTATAAAAAAATGTCCATGTATTGCTGTTAAAACTGTTTATAATCCTTCAAGCTTTGGAGTCGTTGAAACAAAAGGAGAAAATGTGGTTTCTTTTGTTGAAAAACCCAAAAAACCAAAATCAAATCTAGCAAATACCGGCTTATATTTTTTAGATAAAAAAATTTTTAAATATAAAATAAAAAGATGTATTGAAAGAGGAGAATGTGAAATTACAGACTCTATTATTGAGATAATGAAAGAATACGGGCTTTATTACTATAAAATAAAAAAATGGATGCCGATTTCTTATTCATGGAATCTTCTGGACGCAAACGAATTTTTGTTAAGAAAAATATCAAGAAAGATTTTAGGCACCGTTGAAAAGAATGCAACAATTAAAGGTAAGGTCTATATCGAAAAAGGAACGGTTATAAAAAGTGGAAGCTATATTGAGGGTCCTTGCTATATAGGAAAAAATTGTGATATCGGACCAAACTGTTATATAAGGCAAGCTACTACGATAAGAGATAATTGTCATATTGGAAATGCTTGCGAAATAAAAAACTCTATCATTGGAAAAAACACAAAAGTTCCTCATTTAAGTTATGTTGCGGATTCTGTAATCGGCGAGAGTTGTAATCTTGGATCGGGAACAATAACAGCAAATTTAAGACATGATGGAGCGAATGTTTTTTCAATGATAAAAGGTAGTTTAGTTGATACAGGAAGAAGAAAGTTTGGAACCGTTTTGGGAGATAATGTAAAAACAGGAATTAATACTTTAATTTATCCTGGTCGTAAAATCTGGCCGAAAAAAACAACTATTCCTGGTGAGAGTGTAAAAAAGGACATAGATTAAATTATAAGGTTAATTTAAAAAAATTATGAAAAAAATTGGCATTGTTACAGACGAAGTAGGTGATATTGATAAAGAAATAGCCAGAAAACACAAAATAGCGATTGCTTCTGCAAAAATGGATTGGCCGGACATAGAAAATTTACCGGGCGAGAATACATTCCAAAAAATGAGAGAGGTAGAAAAAAGGGGAATTGAAAGTTTTGGTAAAACTTCTCAGCCCTCTCCGAAAAATTTTCTGGACTGCTACAAAGAGCAATTTAAATATTTTGATGAGATTATTTGTATAACTGTAACGTCTAAGCTTTCTGGTACTTTTAATTCGGCTATTCAGGCAAGGAATATGCTTGGCCCCGAAAAATCAGATAAGATATTAGTTGTTGATTCTTTAAATGCTACTGCCGGTCAGGCATTGGTTGTTCTTAAAGCTGTTGATTCTATAGAGGAAAGCAAAGATTCAAAAGAAGTTGCGGAAGAGCTTCAGGGGCTTATTCCAAAAGTTCGTTTTTTTGGAATATTACCAGATCCAAAATGGTTAGAGAAAAGCGGTAGAATGTCTTCGAATTTAGCCAATTGGGTAAGAAAAATGGCGGGAATTGGCATAAGGCCCTTAATTGGAATTAAAAGTGGAGTTGTAAAAGCGGTTGGAGTAAGGACTAGAGTGAAAGATGTCCCAACAGCCCTTTTTAAAGAACTAGAAGATCAGACCAAGAAATCAAGAAAGCAAGGTAAAAGAATTAGAGTTGTTATTACTCATGGCGATGATATAAAAGAAGCCGAGAAATTAAAAAAGATGATAGAAGAGGGATTAGAAAATACCGAAGTAGCTTTTTTAAATCTTATTGATAATGTTCTTGGTATTATTACCGGTCCTGGCACTCTGTTTTGTGCCTGGTGCGAGAAATAATAATATATATAAAATTTAAAAAAGGAGGTCTGGCAAAGTCCAGGCCTTTAAAATTGATTTTTTTTAAAAAAAATATATTATTATCAACCAAACTTAATTTATGGATAAAAAAAGATTATTGATTGTCCGCGGTTGGAGCTCAAAAAGGGAACACTGGCGAGAAGCAATTAATTTTTTAGAGGAAAGAGGTTTTGAAATTTTGCTTCCCGATTTGCCGGGAGTTAATGATGGTAAGCACGAAAAAAAACCATGGACTGTTAATGATTATAAAAATTGGATTTTAAGAATTACAGAGAAAAAAAATTGGGATAATTTTAATTTATTGGGCCACTCTTTTGGCGGGACGGTTGCTGTAAAATTTGCAGCTGATTTGCCCAATAAAATTGAAAACTTAATTCTTTCCTCGCCGGCTGTTGCCGGCTCAAAATCATTAAGGACAATTTTATTTTATATTACTGCACAAACTACAAAATCGGTTTTTTCTCTTCCTGTATTGAGAAAAAAATTTCCAAAGATAAAAGAGAAATTATCTGCCAGGGGCATTAAAGATTACTATTTTGAGAGTGGAACAAGAAAAAAAACTTTAAAAGGAGTAGCAAAAGAAAACCATAGAGAGAATCTTGGAAGGATAAAAGTTAAAACTTTAATATTGTGGGGTTCAGATGACGATAGTATTTCTCCGAAATACGCGCAAGAAATTAAAAAAATAATACCGAACTCAAAAATTATTATTTTTCCCTCAGTTAAGCATCATCCACACAGAGAATCACTTAATGAATTTGCAGAAGAAATAATTAATTTTATAATGTAATATTGTTAACTATGATATCTAAGGAATTATTTTTTGTTATTCTTTTTATTTTATTTTGGTCTTTTCATATTATAAGAAGGAATTTTTTTTGGCTTTATTTTTGGGACAAGAGAGGAAGTCGTTCAATAAGGTTTTTAAATGGTCTTAGAGAGAATAAAGGAATTTTATTTTCAAAAAGCACTATTTTTTCTTTGGTTTTCATCTTATTATTTCCTATAGTTATAAAAATTGATTTTCTTTTTGAAAGTTTAATTTTTGCTTTATTTTCCGTCTTTGGTCTCTATTCTATATATTTGGTATTAATTTCAGTTTATAGAAGAGATTTTAGGGGGTATTTTGTTGTTCCGCGTCCTAAAAAGAAAACAGTATTATTGTTTTTATTTATTTTAATTTTAGAATTACTCTTTTGGGCTGTTTTAATTTTTCCTAAAGCCACACAAGGTACATATCAATATTCATTAATTTTTCTTTTAGTCTTTGAAATTTTCTTTCCAATCTTTTTTTATCTTGCCGCAATTTTTTTAAATTTTATTTTTTCTATTTTGTATTTATTTTTCGGGATTAAAGCAAAAAATAAAATAGAAGAACAAAAAAAATTGATTACAATCGGGATTTGTGGTTCTTATGGCAAAACCCTTACTAAAGAATTTTTATTTCAACTTTTGTCAAAGAAATACAAAGTTTTAAAAACCGAAGGCAAAGAAGCGGAAATTGGAGACATTATTAGAACAATTAACAGAAAACTTAAAAAACAACACAATATTTTTATTTCTGAAATTTCCACTTATAAGAAAGGAGAAATAAAAAGAATTTGTAATATTTTAAAACCAAAGATCGGAATTTTAACGGGTATTTCAGAAGAACATGTTTCTTTATTTGGGAATATAAAAAACATTATAAATACAAAGTTTGAACTTATAAACTGTTTACCGGAAGATGGTGTGGCAATTTTCAATATAGACAACAAAGAAACTCAAAAACTTTTTCAGAGAACAAATGTTAAGAAATATTCTTATTCAGATTCTGAAGAAAAGGGAGATATTTTTGCAAAAAATATAGAATTTTTACCATCAAAGGATAAAATTAAATTTACCATTGTAACTCCCAAGGGAGAAGTAGAAGTGATTTTTAATTCACCCGAAAGAAAAAATATTGAGAATTTTCTTGGTGCTGTAACTTGCGCGATTGAAGTCGGTATGACGCTTGCCGAAATTAAAGAAGCTACCAGCGAAATAAAAATGCCAGGAGGTTTCATGACTCACAGAATTGGCAAAAATGGGGTAAAAATTATTGATGATACTGCCAGTCAGACTCCAAATGGATTTTTATCAGCAATAGATTATCTTAAAAGATATTCGGGTAAGAAAGTAGTGATTGGTTCTTCACTGTTAGAGCTCGGGAGAGCGTCTTATTCTATCCATAATAATATTGGCAAAAAAATGGGGGAGATCTGTGATTTAATAATCATTACAAATCCTTTATTTTTTAAAGAGATGAAATTAGGAGTTCTTTCTGAAGGGATGAAAAAAAATAGAATTTTATTTTTGAGAAATTCCCGTAAAATCTTAAAAAAATTAGAACCTTACCTTAGAGAAGATAATGTAATTTTGCTGGAGGGGGATATTTCAGATAAAATAAAAAAAGAAATAATAGAATAAAATATTAGCCTAAATGATTGCCCGAAAGAAAAAAATAATCTACAGAAAGAAAAAAAGGATACCTATTTATAAAAAAAAATGGTTTTGGAAAATAGTTCTAATTATCTTTGTTTTTTTTATCCTTGCCTGGTTTTTTTTAAATAATTCTCTCTTTGAAATTAAAAAAATAGAAATTTCTTCTCCTGAAAAATATAAGACAAGAATCAAAGAAGAGATTCCTGAAGGTGAAAATTTTTTCATTCTTAATCAAAAAGCTATTTCTCGAAATATTGAAAAAGAATTTCCTCAAATCAAGAACGTAAAAATTGAAAAAATTTTTCCGTCAAGAATATCCGTTAAAGTAGAAGAAAGGATGGCCTTTGGTGTTTTTTGTTCTAATCAAAAAACCTCCCATTGTTTTTTAATGTCAAGCGATGGATTTATTTATAAAGAAACTAAGCCTTCAGATAAATATTTATTATTTATTGGAGACAATTCCGATAATCTGAAAATAGGAGAGGAGGCTATACAAAAAGAGTTGATGGAGGGGATAATTTCCTTAATGAAGGAGTTAAGAAAATTGAAAATTTCAGTAAGCAGAATAGAGACTTTTTTATTTGAAGTTAGAGTTTTTACAAAAGAGGGTTTTAAAATTTATTTTTCAAAAGATAATTTTAAGAAACAGACAGAAATATTAGTTACTATTTTAAAAAACACAATAAAGTCAAAAGAAAAAAAATCTCTTAAATATATTGATTTGCGCTTTTTAGAAGAGGGTGAGAAAGGAGCGGTTTATTGGAAGTAGTAGTTGAAAAATTAAAAATATTGTAACTCACAAAAAAAAGAATTATAATTATATAAATAAAAAACTTTTTTAAGTTTTTTGTTCTGATTTACTAGAAAATCTTATGGCATTGGGCAAAAACTCTGTATTAGGAATTGATATTGGGACTACTTCGATAAAAGTAGTTGAGTTAATTAAGCACGGATCAGATGTGATGTTAAATAATTATGTGGAATATCACAGAACACGTAATAAAAAGACTTTTCCTTTTCAGACAGATTCTTTTTCTTTTTTCGAAGAAGATGTAGCTTCAAAACTGATAGAATCTCTTGAAGAAGCTTCGATAGAAACAAGAGTGGGTAACTTTTCTTTACCATCTTTTTCCGGATTTTTTACTACTTTTGAATTACCAAGGATGGAAAGAGATGAAATTGAAGAAGCTGTAAAATATCAGTCATACAAGTACATTCCTTTACCCCTTCAGGAAGTTATTCTTGATTGGGAAATTTTAGAAGAAGAACCAGAGAATAAAAATTTTGTAAGGGTATTACTTGTCGCTATTCCAAGAGATATTATTGAAAAACACAAGAAAGTTGCGGAATTTTCAGATATTAATATAAAAACTTTAGAAATTGAGAGCTTTTCTGATATTAGATCTCTTGTGGGGGAAGATAAAAGTCCGACAGTAATTGTAAATATAGGAGACAGAGCTACGAATATTATTGTGGTGGACCAAGGTTACTTAAGAGTTTCTCATTCTTTGGATTTTGCCGGCTTTCATATAACAAAAGGATTATCTGAGGGTCTTAATGTTTCTTTTACAAGGGCAGAAGAGTTGAAAAAAGAAAAAGGAGTAGTAAAAGAATTAGGAGGTCTGGTTTCGACTCCGGTTTTTTCCATAATTGATAAAATCATATTTGGTATGCAAAAAGCTATAAATGCTTATCTTTCAAAGAATCCACGTCGTCAAATTGAAAAAATAATTTTATCAGGAGGAACTGCGAATATGCCAGGGATTTGTGATTATTTTTATTCAAAAAGTAGTATAA
>JAQUPA010000025.1 GCA_028716825.1 Candidatus Paceibacterota bacterium | reverse complement strand
GTAATATACCAAGAGTTGGCGTAGCCGTTGACTAATAGGTGATTATCTTGGGCAATAGGCTCCTTCCCCCAAGTTTCAAAAGTGGCCGGTTCCAAAAAAGTATTCCTGTGCGTCCCTTCTTTTATCTCGCCGTCAAAATAACTCGCCACCTCTTCTCCGTATCCCTTGTTATCAAAAAATAGATCTGTTATTCCCCCAGCCGCTTCCCCTAATTTTTCTGCTCCCCAATTTCCCAATTTCTTAATTTCAGTTCCGCCTTGGCGGGACGAATTTTCTAATTTCTGTTCTCCTTCTTTGTCTTCCAATTTCTCAATTTCAGCGAGCGAAGCGAGCGAGTTTCCTAATTTCTGTTCTTCTTTTAAGTATATCTTCCACCCTTCATGAAAGCTTTCCGAGAAAACCAGCGTATAAGGTTCTTTCGCCCCTTCCACTTTTATCCGGTATTTGGTGGGGTTAATTTTAACGAAGGTAATCTTGGGTATCCACGTCTTCTCATCCGCGTCTTTTTTATCCGCATTATCCGCGTTTTTACTGTCCGCGTTATCCGCGTCTTTGCTCCGCAAGAATAAAATGGGCTGTTTAATTTGCTGGACTTGTAAATTCCTATATTTTATTTCCGGCTTTTCTCCTTCAAAGCCAATAAATTTAAGCGTGGCGTTGCTTTCCTCCGGAGAGGATTTTAGGAAAAATTCCAAGCTTTCGAATTTGTCGCCGGTTGGCGGCAGGTTTATTTTGTTAATTTCCCTACTATCGCCTTCCTCAACAGAAAGGCTAACCGGAGTGGGTGTTCGATAATCAAGGCTAATCTTATAAAAAGAGTTTGGCAAATAACTTTTTATTTTTAAGTTTTTATCAAGCAAATTTTCACTAATTTCCTTTATTGGCAAAACCAATTCCTGTTTTCCCTTTTCAAAATACCTTTCTTCTAATAATGAATAATCCGTTAACCCGTTAATTTCTTTAATATACAATCTGTAATTGCCATTTTTAGGAATATCAACTTCATAAACAAGTTTTGAAAAATCCTGCTTAACCCTAAGCTCCTCCGTCCTTCTTTCTAATTCTTCAAAAACTTTCTCCCAATCGCTTTCTTTAGTAACGAGCCCCAATTCCTCCAGCTTTTCCCTATGTCCCGCTAAAGTCCCGTTATATTTGGTCCAAAATTTAACAAATTCTTCGTTAGCTTCCAATTTGAGATTTTCTAAAATATCTAAGGCGGCTGTCATCTCTTCCCGGTAAAGTTCTGTTATCTGTTTTTTCTCCGTCTTATCCGCGCCTATATCCGTGTTATCCGCGTAGAACTCTTTGAGTTCATTAATTCTCTTCGAAGCATAAAACAAATTTTTTTCCAATAATTTCTCTGGTTCTTTTCTTGCCTGCCATTTATCATATTTTTCTTTTAAAAGCGCCGCTTCCCATTTTAGGCTTTCCGGCTCATGTTTTACATAAGGATAGAAAATTTCTCCTTTTCCGTCATCCTGAACTTGATTCAGGATCTTTTCTATGTCTTTCTTATTTTCTCCTTTCACAAAAATCTCATCCGCCCTATTTTCCAATTTTTCTTTTTCTTTGTTTTCCAATTTCTCAATTTCAGCGAGCGAAGCGAGCGAATTTCCTAATTTCTGTTCTTCTTGAAGATATATCGCAGATCTAATCTCATAATCGTCAAAACTCAAAATATCCGGTAATATCTCAATATCATTCGGGGAATAAATTATATTTTGGGGAATGTAAAAATGAGGAAGAAAAGTGTCAAAGTTTATCCCATATAACTTATGTCTTTCGTAGTCGTTGATAAAGGTGATATGCTTTGAAAGTAACAAACACCTTTCCACATCCGCAGAGGAAAGATTGTCTGCCGCGCTAATTACATTTTTTCTTAATGCAATATAAAAAAATCCATTAGAAGATAATTCTTGAAGAAAAAAGTCAATGTTTGATTTACAGCTTTCATTATTACTAAAAACATCATTATACCGCGATAATAATTGCTTTTCCGTATCAGTAAACCCTGCAATATTCCTAATATTATCTAATAAATTGCTAGAATAATCATTAAAAGAAGCCCAGAGGCCATTAAATCTTTTGTCGTCAGGAATGATAAAGCCATACCCCAGAGGCATAATTATTGCTTTTTTTGTGCTTTTAGCCTTGTTTAAATTACTGTCTATTTTTGCTAGATCATCACTAAAAGAATAAAATCGCAACCTTTGATCAATATCATGAGAAGAAACGCCCATTGCTGTAGAATTTTTAACGCTATACAAACTACCGTTCCAAAACGGGAAAATGTAGAGCAAGAGCAGTAAAAGGAAACAAATATTTAGAAAGTTTTTCTTAGGTTTAGCGAGTGTTAAAAAATAACCCAAAAAATAGCCAAATGATAAAAACATGTAAGGAAAAGACCTCCCGTAATCTCTAATAACATTAGTATAGGGAATATGAGCAGAAAGATATTGAGAAAAAAGATACATTAAAAATGGATAGAAAAAAAGGAAAAGAAAAAAAATACTAACTTTTCTTAATTTTCGCAAAAGC
Source organism: Candidatus Paceibacterota bacterium (assembly GCA_028716825.1). Classification (NCBI taxonomy): domain Bacteria; kingdom Bacillati; phylum Minisyncoccota; species Minisyncoccota bacterium. Next base: position 4,924 of record JAQUPA010000025.1, on the reverse strand, counting down.
ATGGAAAGGATTATAAAAAGTGGCCCCAAAAAGCTAAAAAATATAAGCCTTGGTGGATAGGAATACTCAAATTGGTAGTTAAATACAGACCCCCACCCACGAATAATGTCTCTAAAGGAAAACCTTAAAGCAAACCTCAAAATATCATTTGGAGCAACGGCAGAAGTGATATAGGGGTCATGAACCAAGAATAAACCTAAAAGCCAATGAGCATGTAGGGCAATCACTATTAAGGCGATTGGAATGGTTATTATAAATACCTGTTTAATAGGAGAAAAATTGAGCTGGTCGCCCTTGATAAAGACATAAACGGCGATAAAAAGCATAAAGTGAATAATTGACTGGCTGTCCATAACACCTAATACACCATAAATGAGAGCCAAAAAAACAATGAGAGATTTTTTTTCAGTATCAAAATATTTTTCTAAAACCAGCAAGATTAGTGGTAAAGAAAAAATAGAAATAAGAGCGTATGTCCAGCCCATAAGCACAAAATTGAACGTAACTGGATTAAGTGTAAATACCATAGCTCCTAAAAATGCAGGGAATTTTTTGAAACCGTATTTTAAAAGTAAAAAATATGAGGAAATTCCACCTAAAAGAAAACTAAAGAAAAATAAGACTTTCCAATAGCAATATCCATCTATACTTAAAGTGGTGTTTAGAAAATAACCAAGAGTCTGGAAAGGTAAGGCAACGGAATACGATAGCCTTTTCCCAAAAATATTGCTCCAATCAGACCAAGCGTAAACGTTACTTATAAGCCAATTTTTAAGTTGAACGCTAGAAACAGGAATAGCCCAATCTTCCCCAACAGGAATATTCTTATTTAAAAAAATCTTGCAGAAAACACCCAGGTACATAATGGAGAATAAAACTAACGGCAGTATATTGTGCTTAATTTTATTAGAAATTATCATTGCTTATCACAGAAACAAACTATACTTTGGCCAATACTCTTGATGTTGTTAGCCAAGAAGTAAGATTTTATTTTCCCGTTGCGAGTAAAATTCACGAGATCAGACCTTTTCAGCACAATATTAAAACGATGTTTTCTAAGAAGATGCTCGAGAGTCTTGAAGGTAAAATACCTTATATGCCCAGAGCTGTCTTTTTCATTAGGCGAACATTCAATTATCGGGTTTATTCCCAGCAGCAACATCAATCGACGGCCAAAAGAAGCTAAGTTTGGAGTACTTAAAATCAAGAATCCATCTTTTTTTAGCAATCGATATATTTCGTCCAAGAAAAAATCCGTGTCATAAATATGCTCTATTATTTCTCCGGCAATAATCAAATCAAAAAAATTATTCTCAAAGGGGATCTTTGATTCATCATTAAAAAAAAATTTTTTAACATTAATGCCTTTTTCTTTTGCTTTTCTAACAGCATAATCGTTAGCGTCTATTCCGTAAAAATTATTATTTCTGTTCTCAATTAACGACAAAAAAGTTCCGTCGTAACAACCAATATCAAGAATATTTTTATTACGTAAATCAAGCTTATTAACAATGTCAAGCATTACTTTAATCCTTGGGTTATTAATCAACGACAGTTTCCTGCCTTGGTTATATATTCTAGAGTAAATATTTTTCACGACACTAAGGCTCTTAAACTACTAAGTTCTATCTTTGCTATTTTATCCCAACTATACTTATTGACCAATAGTTTCCCTTTTTTATTTTCAAAATTTTTATTTTCAAACAATTGAATTACTTTTTCAGCAACTGACTTATAATCATGCTTTTTAGAAATAATAACTTCGTTATTTTTATAAATATGCTTATATGGTGATAAATTATAAACGAACGCTGGCAATCCGCAACATACAGCCTCAAGCAAAGCAATTCCAAAGCTTTCACTTTCGCTTAAAAATAAGAAACATTTACTGCTTTTGAAAATATTGAATTTTTCTAAGCCGGTTTTATATCCTAAAAATTTCACATTTTTCTCTAAATTTCTCCTCTTAATTTCATTTTTATATTTCTCTTCTGTCAGATCGTCACCTCTTCCCATAATCGCTAATTGAAAATTAGGATATTTTTTTCTTACTATTTCCAAAACTTCGAGCATATCATATATTCCCTTAGTCTCGTTAATCCTGCCCACAAATAAAGCGTCAATATTATATTTTTTGTTTCTCTTTGCCTTTTTTATTAAATTAGCTTCTACGGCATTACCTGTTAAAATAATTTTTTCTTTATCAAAACCCTTTTTAATTAAATATCTTTTTAAATCCTCTGAAATTACAAAAATGCAATCCGCTTTTTTTAGAAGCACCAAACTGATATGAAAAAATGTCCAGGCTAAAAACCTAATTATTTTATTCCCAGGATCATTCAGGGGCACTACATTGTCAAAGACGGTGGCCCATTTGATTTTTTTATTCGCTCTCTTGAGGAAAAATGGAAAAATAATCAAATCTAAAACAGAGGATATAGTATAAACAACATTAAAATTCCCATAACCTCTGGCTGTCCTTAGAATTTTGATATTTCTTTTCAGCCCTTCAAAAATTAAATCCTGTTTTGTTTTGATATTTTTGGTATTTTGAACCTTAATAAATGTATAATTGCTATTAATAATTCTTAATTCCCCTATTTTTCTCTTTAGTTTTTCATTACCGAGAATTGCAATAGTATTTTCTTGTTTTTGCCAAAATTTTATTTTTCGCAAAAGAGGAACGATATTTCCCTCTTCTATGGTCAATCCATTAATTAAAATGTTCATTGCTTTCTTTTTTGCACAAAAAAATTAAATTAAATCCTAATATTGTTCCTAAAAATGGCACTCTTCTTATTAACCATCCAAACCTATTTGAACTATAAACAACTTTTTCTACTTTTAATCCAGATTTATTAATTAACTCTTTTGCAGATTTTAGAGTATATAAGTGTAAATGCGTTTTATCTAAAATTCCGCTTTTTGTATAATCAAATTTTCCTTTTAACAAATTTAATCTTACACTTAAATGAGCGACGTTAGGTAAAGAAATAATTACTTTTCCATATTTAACTAAAAAATTTTGACAAAAAAAACTTAATGTTTTTTGGGGATCAACTAAGTGCTCAAGAATATCGGCAAAAACGATAACATCAAATTTATTTTTTGATAATCTGGACAAATTGGTTTTTTCGACATCAGCAACTATGACTTGTTGATATGATTTTTTTTGGCGAGCAATCTTAGCTTGCTTAGAATCAATCTCAATCCCCCAAAAGCGGTTTTTTTTCTTATCATGTTGACCTAAATAACCAGAGGCACAGCCAACATCCAAAACCTCTTTTTTTTCTCCCAAAAGAGATAAAATTATTTTATGGGTTCCCCAAGAAACAGGGTTAAATTGATAATTACTGAACATTAGGAATGCCAATTTTTTTAAGTACCTCCCATTTCCCACTACCCTTCGACATATGTTTCATTATTTGTTTATCATTAATTTTTCTAGCTGTTTGAATCTTTTTTCTTTTGGCAAAAGTTTTTTTTATGTTAACAAGATTCCAAAAATGCGCCTTTAATATAGCAATACTTGCAGAAAACTGCCCTGTTAGAAAATATAAAAATGCCTCTCCCCAGCCTAATAATAAAAAAATGGGCACAGAAATAAGGATATTATGGTATTCATAATTCTTAAGAAGATTACTTAGAGAATTTTTCTCAGTATGATATCTTCTAAAAGTTGACGTTTTGTGTCTGCCTTCATTCTTTCTTGAACCACCAGCTGTTCCTCCACAAAAATGATATACTTCGGCAGACAAGACAGGAATAATGTTGTAACCCAATAAACGCGCTCGCCAGGAAAGATCAATATCTTCCTGAAACATAAAATAATCTTTATCAAAACCATATAATTCTTTAAAAATCGTTTTTTTTATAAAAAGAGCCGCCCCATCAGCATAAAAAGGTTTCTTTGCTAAAAGAGGGTACCCAAACCTGTCAATTCCTAAATATTTTTTATCTTCAGGAAAAATTTTCTCGCCATTATAGCCCAGCATCGTGGGAGTTAAAATTGCATCCTTTTCTTTCTGAGCAGAACGATATAATTTTTCTAAAAAGTTATTTTGAATCTTAGTATCGTTATTTAAGAAAAGCAGAAATTCTCCTTGGGAAATTTTAGCCGCTTTGTTATTTCCTTCTGCATAACCAAAATTTTTAGATAATTCTATAATCTTTACTTTGGGCCAATTTTTCCTTGTATACTCTACGGAACTGTCTGAAGAATTATTATCTGCTAAAATTACCTCAAAATCCTTAAAATTTTGTTTATAAATAGAGGAAAAACACTCTTTTAACCATTTTTTTCCATTCCAGTTTAAAACAATTATAGAAACGGCGGGGGTTTTTTTCATATTTCTTAAGTTCTCAATAATATCATTTTTTACCAATTACCTTAACCATTGGCCAAAATAATTTAAACATAAACATTTCCTTACCTATTTTGGGACAACTTCATATGTAAATTTTTCTTCTTCACTAAATAAAGCTCCATAATGGCAAAGTCAAACATACATTACCGCATTCTTATCTTTCGAAAATTACGCAAATATTACTTGCCCCGTATTTTTTATCCTCTGCCTTTTGATCAAAATCTTCTAATAATTTATCCAGCTTATATGTTTTGAGAAATATCTGTAATAAAACACCAAGCACTTTTATAAAATGCCCTGTATAAAAAACTTTCTTAATTTTGAAATTATAACGACTAAATTTTTTTTCCAAAATTTTCTTGCTATATCTTCTTAGGTGCCCAATCCTTTTATCGTGGATAATGTTCAGTGGCCAAAAAAAAGGCAAAATATATTTTAAACTAAGGGGAACAGTAACCATTAAGCCGCTTTTGGATTTACAAACCCGCGATATTTCTTGAATTGCCCCTTTCTCTTTTGGTAAGTGTTCTAAAACAGCGTTGGAAACTAAATAATCG
>JAQUPA010000024.1 GCA_028716825.1 Candidatus Paceibacterota bacterium | reverse complement strand
GCGTCTGGCTTAAGTAAACCGAATATCGCCTCGTCTTCCGGCAACTCTCCTTCTCTCCATAAATAAACCGACACATCTTCCTGCCAAGGAACAATGGGGAAATAACGTGCTTTTTCGGCTAAAGCAATTCCAATTTGAATATATTTATAAAGTTCGGGAGCTAATTTTTCATATTCTTTTATTTGGCGACATCCTTCTTCCCAACTAACTCTAAGGTTTGTCGGGCTTTTACATTCAATATCAACCAAGGGAATGCCATTGATGTATAAAATAATATCGGGAATAATTAAATCTTTTTCTTTGTGGCGTATTTGTTTCGAAAAAACAAACTCATTATTTTTAATATTTTCAAAATCAAATAAATTAACGATTTTCACTATTCTCTCCTTTTCAAATTTCACCCCGATGCCGTATTTGAAAAAATGCAGGAATTTTTTGATTCCTTCCTGCCCAGAAGCAAGAAGCCTAACTTCATCAATAACTTTTTTAATTTCTTCATCGCCAATATTTAAATCTTTATTAATTTTTAAAATCGCCTCTTTGAAATTATGAATTAAAAGTGGTTCTCGAGCGCTTTCTCGTTTTAATTGGGAGGCTTCAACAAACTTCCAACCCAAGTCTTGTAGTTTTTCTGCTGCGTAATTTTCAACTAATTGTTTTTCTATTTGTTTTGGCATATTTACCTGAAATTATAATTTTAGATTATCAACTTTTATCTCTCCATTCATCAACTTATTCAACATCGCCTTAAACAACTCCTCGTAAAGCGCCTTTTTCTTTTGCTCAATTTCAATTTTTTGGTCAATAGTTTGTAAAATCTCTGCAATTTCGCGCTGTTTTTTAATGTCTATTAAGGGGATAGAAAATTGTTTTAATCCAGACGTAGACAATTCCCTAAAAGTTGATCCACTCCCCCAATCCTTTAATTTATTAACTTGAGTTGTTAGATAGTAAAAAAGATATAAATTAAAAATTTCATCGGGTTTTTTAATTATTATTCCTTTACATCCTTGATTAAAAGCCATATCTTCATTTAAAATCGCTAAATATCCAATAGGTGCTCTTGTAGATAAAATTATAGATTTAGCCGAAAGTAATGTAGAGCCGGTTTTTAATCCTTTTTCTGTTATTTTTCTCTCCGTTCGAGTTATATACGGAGAACTTAATTTATTCAAATCATTAGGGGTAATCCAATAGATTTTACCACTCCAATAGTCAGCTTTATTAGTTCTAGGTGTTCCGCCTAATTTTATTTCAAAATACTTTTCATCTCCTAATTTTATCCACTTTTGATTTTTGATTTTTGAATTAAAAATCTCATTTAAAAGAGTCTTTTTCAACTCCTTCGTCTTCTCAATAATTTTCTCCTGCACTCTTATCACTTCCTGAATGCTATCCAAAACATAAACAATCTTCTTTTGCTCGGGAAGAGACGGAAGAGGAATTTGAATGTGCTCTAACGATTTGCTCGCGTGTTTTATCGTCATGCCTGTAGTATATTTTTCTATTATCTCCTGAACAAAATCAGTCTGTAAAACAAAATAGACAAAATCTTTTAATAATTCATCGGGTTTTTTAACAATAACCTTTCTAATTCCCGATGAATGAGCTCCTTTAAATCCTCTGGCTACAATACCGGGTGAACCATCTAAAGTTAGTAAAATATCATTTTCATCACACAATTTTATATTTCTGGAAGTAGTGTAAATTTGCTCTTGGATTTGAGCAGCAATATTTCCAACTCGAATAAAAGGAACACCTTCATTTTCACGATTATAACTTTTACTTCCCGGTTCTGTGCCTCGTTCAAAATCACAAACATCTCCCAATTTTTTTGTTGGCCAAGTCATAATTAATCTAATTAAATATTCTTTATAAATTCGATAAGATCTCTATCAAAAATTTCTTCTATCATCTTTAATTCATTGGCTTTTTGAATATATCTCTCCACAAAAATTTCTTTTTTGTATCCTAACAGGTTTATAAATTCATCAAGAAATTGAGAACAATCTAAAATGTTTAGACTTTCTTGATCTAAACCATTTAATTTATCAATAAATTGCTCGAAAAATACCGCATTTTTTCCTTCGCCAGATATTTTTCTTTTATTCGTCTTAATACTGTCTATTATTTTGTTTTTTATATTCTCTTCTGATTCATTTAATAAAGCACTTAAAACTTTAAAATCCATATAATAACTTTCTATTGAGTATTTTTTAAGTTTGATAAATCCACTCTTGGGCTGAATAGGTTTATTATCGCCGTCTTGCAAAAAGTAAGCATTTGTCCAGGATGATGCTAAATCAGAATTTTGTTTTATAATTTTATAAAAATTTTCTATTATTCCAGAGCCACCAGATAGCTTAATTATCTCTAGTGAATCCTCGCTTTTGCCATAAATTTTAAGAAGTATTTTGACAGTCATTTCATGTTCATTATCCTCAACAAATAATGTTTTTTTCTTTGGTTGAATAATATTCAGTAACGCTACGGATTCTCCGGCAATTTTTTCTTTATATTCCTGGAGCACTTTATTTTTTACTTTTATTTGACCATCTTCCCAAACTAAATATGTTATGTAATCTTGAAATAAACTGTAGAAGATAATACGCGAATGAGTGCTTACTATAATTTGTTTTTGATATTTTGTTGAAAATTTTTCTAAGAAATCAAAGAGATTTTTTTCTATTGTCCAATTCAAATGAATTTCTGGTTCGTCGATAAGAAAAATATCTACATCTTCTTTCATAAGATAGATATTAAATGCTAAAGACAGAAGCTCCTGTTCTCCCGTGCTAAGGTTTTCTAAACTAACATAATCATTCGCGCTTTCTTTATAAATTTTTAAGTCTAGTGAGTCAGCTGTGGTATTCCATGAAGCCTCCAATCTGTAATTAGGAAGAATGAGGATAATTACTTCATTGTTGATTTGTTTTATAAACTCATCTAAGGTTTGTCGTTGAAGTTTTGAATTAAAATCTTGAGATCTTAATTTTTCGAACTTTAAATAAAAAAGTTCCGCAAATGACGGATAAGGATCATAAGTTTCATCACGAATTTGTTTATTTAATGATTCTTGGATTTTATTAGGTAAATTTGTAGTTCGAATAAAACTTAATAAAGATTGCTGCGCTCTCTTTTCTGCATTTCTTTTTGGAGAGAGTGCAATTACTTTCATTTGATTGAATTGAACTACACCGGGCTCCACATTAACGTTTGTTCCTTGTTTTAATAATTGCAAAACCTTAGTTTTACCGGTTCCATTTACACCGCTTAATATATTTAAATTAGGACCAAAGGAAATAATTTGATTAAATTTACCATTAAACAAATTAACATTAATGTTTTTGATATAAGGCATAATATCTATAATTTTCTAATGATTCCTTTTATCTTCTCTTCGACTTTTTGCCGAGTTACTTCTATTTGAGACAGTTCTTTTTTTATCTCCCCAATCTCTCTGTATTTCTTTTCTTCTTCCACGCTTACAAATCGCGAAGGAGAAAGATTGTAATCAGCTTCGGCAGCTTCTTTGAAAGTAATGATTTTGCTAAAATTCTCTGCTTCTTTAAAATCCTGATAAACATCTGTAATTTTTTTAATATTCTCTTTGCCTAAACTGTTTTGTGGCTTGCCGACAACAAATTCCTTGCTAGCATTGAGAAGTAAAATTTTTTCTTTTCTCTCTTCTGGCTTATTTTTATTAAAAACAATTATCAATCCCGGCGCATTGGTGTTATAGAAAAGTTTTTCCGGAAGCAGAATAACTGCTTCAACTAAATCTTTCTCTATAATTTTTTGACGGATTGCTTTTTCTCTGCCGCCGCGGGAAACAGCTCCAGTATCAATAACCACTACCACTTTGCTTTCGTTTTTCACCGAAGCTAACATATGTTGAATCCAAACCCAATCGGCTGATTGCCGGGTTGGAAATCCAAAAGTGAATCTTTCCTGCCAATACTCTCCTTTTTTTAAAGTATCTTCATCGTAAAGATTCTTTTGATTCCAAGGGGGATTGGCTATCACATAGTCAAACTTTTTAATGTCGTTTTGAGTTTTAAACTTAGGATATAAAAGAGTATCGCCTTCAATTAAGGTAATGTTTTTAATTCCGTGCAAAATGGCATTCATTTTTGCTAAAGCTAAAGTTTTCCCATTTTGCTCTTGACCATATAAGAATAAGGTGTCGGCTTTTTCTTTTGAATACTTTTCTCTGACATACTGGTAGGCAATAATCAACATCCCCGCGCTGCCGACCGCCGGGTCATAAATGCTTTTTGGGGGTTTAGGGTCCAGAATTTCCACCATTAAACGAATTACTTCTCGGGGAGTAAAAACCTCTCCTTCTTTTGCCTTGGTCGGAGCAAAATATTTTAAAATCCATTCGTAAGCATCGCCTAAAATATCAGTACTTATATTTTTAAAAGAGTATTTACTAAAAAGTTCAAACAGATTGTTTAAAATAGCGCTATTTTCTTGATTGGTTGTAAAAGCATGAAAATCAAATTGTAAAAAGATATCTTTGTAAGCTGGGTTAAGTTCAGCAATTTCTTTAAGATTTTTAGAAAGATTTTCCGGGAGTTTTAGAGGATCTTTTCTCAAATTTTCCCAAAGCAATTCTTCTTTTAAATAAAAAGAATGATAGTAGGGCTGGCTAGCCTCCCTTATAGCTTCTTTTTGTTCCAATTCTTCTTTAGCAAGCTCTTGATATTTTTCTAGGAATTGTTTTTCCCATTGATCAGAAACCGCTTTGTAAAAAAGCAAGAGTAGAATAAAAGTGTAATCTACTCTGGTACGAATAATATCCGCCGCTGTTTTTAAAATACTTGTTAATTCTTCGCGAGTTAAGGTGTCAGAGGGTTTGAAAATATCTACTAATTGATAAATTTTTTCTCTTTCGTCTTTGGGATTTTTGGAAATTTTTAGATAGCCGGCTCTCTTTAATTCAGAAAGAACAAGTTTAGTTTGATTTTTAGAATCGTGATACAAATTATAAAAGATACCAGAGGCTTCCGTAAAAGTAAAACTATTCTTTTTGAATTTTTCTTGAAGAGTGAAATATCGTTTTTTTATCCAATTTTCTAAGTTGGAGGCGTTTTCCATATCTTATAAAAGGTTAATCAAATTTATTTTACTTATCCTATTTTAACAAATTAAAATTTATTGTCAAGATTTCAATATCCCCTTTTCTTTAAAGCTAAAAATATGAGTTTTGGTGATGATTACGTGGTCTAAAATATCGATGCCCATTATTTTGCCTGCCTCAACAATGCGTTTGGTAATCAAAAGATCATCTTCTGAGGGCTCGGGATCATCAGAGGGATGATTATGAACCAAAATTATTGAGGCGGTGTTTTGTTTTAAAGCTTCACTAAAAATTTCTCGAGGATGGACTAAACTGGCATTTAAAGTACCAACCGAAATATCACTTATTTTTATTAAATTATTGCGAGAATCTAATAATAATATTGAAAAATGTTCTTTTTTCTCTCTGCCAAGTTTTTTACGAAAATAATCAGCAACTGCTTTTGGTGATGTTAAAGAAATCTTTTTAGGAATTTTTTCTTTCGCATATCTTTCAGAAATTGCCTGAAAAAGTTTTAAACCGAAAAGGTTTTCTGGCCCAATGTTTTTAATTTGCTGTAATTCCTCTGGAGAAGCATCAAGCACTTGTCTAAGCCCACTAAATCTTTTAATTGCCTGTTTTGCCATTTGCTTGCAATCTCTTCTTGGAGTTCCTAATGTTAAAAGTAATTCTATAATTTCATAATCAAGAAAACCATCTAATCCATCTTGTAAAAATCTATGTCGTAATCGTTTTCTATGGCCAACAACCTCTGAAAAATCCTTTATTAAAGGATGCTTTTGTTTTTCACGATGGGACATGGTTTTATTATTAAAATTACCCCCACCGTTTTCCCCACCGTTTTCAATATATATTTTACCCCTCTTGGTAGATATTTTCAACCACACTAAGATAACAAAAAAGCGATTGTTTGAATCACTTAATATCTGCACCTACAAAATACTTGACATTTATTTTAGCCTTGCTATACTAATAATGTCTTTCAGTTTTTTCATAGACTGAAAGGGTATTACATCCAAGGGCAACCTTCCTCGCAGAGGGTTGCTTTTTTATTAATCTTTTTCAATTCTATGCTTTAATTCTCTCCCCCAAATATCTTCTTTTATTTTTAAAACATCAAAATATCCGTCCCCGCCAGTTTTTAATTCTTCTGAAACATTATTTTTTGATGAAAAAATGTAAACCTTTTTACCATTTCTTCTAAGATAAGCTACCAAGGCCAAAAAATCAGAATCACCAGTAAATAAAACTGCTGTGTTATATTTTTTAATATGATGCATCGCATCAATCGTTATCTCTACGTCCATATTTCCTTTTTCTTTAATAAGCATTCCCCCTTCATTGATGACGGGTATGCGCTTTAACTCTTTTTTGCAAACATTAAAACCAAGACCTTTTTTCAAAAACGTATAAAATTTATGCTTACCATCCAAACTATAATCCCTTGTTCCCTCGACAGGATAAGCGGTGTAATAGAAAACTTCTATAAATGATGCCTTGAACTTTTTTTTGATAAATTTTCTTAATTTGTCATAATCAAAAAATCTCCCCTTGGCTTTTTGAGCTTCCCATAAATTGGAAGCATCTATAAAAACATAAACGATAGCATTTATAGTAAAACAAATCCATTTATTATAGACCTTTTTTATTAAACTGAATTAAAGTTTCCCCACCGTTTTCAATATATAATTTTACCCCTTTATTTTCTTAAATCAATCTTTGATGTTTTGAAATAAAAAAAGGGCTGTTATTAGAAACAACAGCTCTTTTAAATAAAATTTATACAACTAATAAATTAACTATTAACTTTTATCCCCAAAGAAAGTGCATTATTCATTAATTCTTCAAAAATTGAAGACAATGGTCGTACTTCTTGTTCATATTTTTTTAGTATTTCTTCTCCATCTTTTAAAAATTGCTCTAACGTTAAAAAAGATGAAATAATCTCTACCCCTGCTTCTTGCATCATAGGTAAAAAATTTTTATGGCTCTTTTCTTCTCTTTCATAATAATCTCTAAAATTATCTGGATTAACAAGTCCCCAAATTAAACTTTCAAAACAATATCGCTCTAAAAGAAATACTGTATCCTTATTTTTTAAATCTTGTACACTTATTACGTCTTTGTAATACTGGCTTAAAAAAAACTCAGGATTTTTATTTTTGAATTTTTCAGAATTTGATATATCTTTAACTTTACAAAATTTAATTGGCTGAATAACATCTTCAGGATTGTTATTACCTCTTTCGTTCCATATTCTTTTTAAATCATTAACTACTGTAAGCAAATTTAATGAATCTTTATTTTCCCGAAACATAGTAGAAATCATTTGCAAGGCTAAATTGGGACGACATGCACCAATGCTTGCAGACCAATCAATCATTTGCTTAATAGCAAGATCAAGTACTAAGCTATTGATTATAGCCTCTGAATTTAATAAATTGCGCCTCTTTGGCCAACCCATAACACCTAAAAGATTAATAACAAAATAGAAACCAAAAATTGATGAAGATAAAGGGTTTTTATTTTCCATAAAATTAATTTATTAGTAGAAAAATATTAACTTTTCATTATAGACCTTTTTTATTAAACTGAATTAAAGTTTCCCCACCGTTTTCAATATATATTTTACCCCTTTATTTCTTTAAATCAACCTTTGATGTTTTGAAATAAAAAAGGGCTGTTATTAGGATAACAACCCTTTAAATTTGTATATTAATTAAGGTTCT
>JAQUPA010000023.1 GCA_028716825.1 Candidatus Paceibacterota bacterium | reverse complement strand
AAAAATATTACAATGACCAAAAATGGTTTGATAAAGAAAAAGTCCTTAAGAGAAAAGAAAACATTATTAAAAAAATTGACAAAAGCATATCTTTAATTGTAAATGAAATAAAAAAATAAGAACTATGATTTTTATTTTTATTAATAACTCAAGTTTTGAATTTTATAAAAAAATATATATATTTTTCTAGTAAATTAGTTTTATGAAAAAAATTTTAGTAATAGCGTATTATTTTCCTCCTGCTGCTGGAGTAGGAACTTTTAGAATTGCAAAGTTTGTAAAGTATTTACCACTATTTGGATGGGAACCGGTAATTTTAACAGTTAAGGAAAAATATTATAAAAACAAAGATAATAGTTTAATTTCTGATTTTTCAAAAAAAATTAAAATATACAGAACGGATATTATGAATTTCCCAATTAATAATGCGGATATAAAATGGTTGCCGTTTTTATTTAAAGATTTTCGAAAAGTTATTAAGAAAGAAAAACCAAATTTATTATATTTTACCGGTGGTCCGTTTTTTCAATGGAGATTGGCGCCGTTTTTTAAAAGGAAATATAATATTCCCTATATAATTGATTTTCGCGATCCTTGGTTTTTAGATCCATACGAAAAAGAAAAATCAATCCTAAGAAAAAATATAAGTGAATTTTTGAAAAAAAAATGGGAATTATTAATTATAAAAAATGCAGATAAGGTTATTTTTGCCACAACTAACATGGAAAAAATTTATAGAAAAGAATATAATTTTTATAAAGAAAAATTTTTAAGCATAGAAAATGGTTACGATCCTGATGATTATAAAAATGTTCCTCCGAAAAAAAATTCAAATTTTTCTATAGTTTATACTGGAAAATTTGCACATTATAGAGATCCTAAAAATTTTTTTAAAGCTCTTGGGAAATTAAAAAATATAATAGATTTTCAATTTATGCACATTGGGGAAAAAGAGAAAAAAATAGAAAAGATTATAAAAAAAGAAAGAATTGAGAAAAAGTCCCTTTTGGTGGGTTTAAAGACTTACAAGGAAACAATCAGCCATTCCAAGGGAGCTGATGTACTTGTTTTAATTACGGGAAAGTCTAAGCTTGAATCAACTCAAAAAGTCTTTGATTATGTGGCTTGTGATAAACCAATAATTGCCATAACTAATAAGAATTCTGCAGTAGCAAGGGTTTTAAAAAATTTTAAAAAGGCCTTTGTTATAGATGATAATCCAGAAATTATTAAAGATGCTATAATAAAAATTTACAAAGACAAAACCAATAATGTTTCTTTTGGCGATCAGAAAATTATGTTAGATTACAATCGTAAATTTCTTACGAAAAAATTAGCAGAATGTTTAGATAGGGTTGTTATTCCTGACAATCATTAGAAATAAGACACACCATTATGGAAAAATTTTTTTACTATCTTTTGCTTATATCGGCGATTTTAGGATATTCTTTATCTTTGCCGTTTTTTTCAGACATATATTTATTTCATATAATATTTGCAATTTTATTGTTTCTCTTTTTTGTTGGTCTTCTACTTTCAGGAAAAATCAAGATAGAAATAAAGAATATTAAAAATTATTTATTATTTTTTCTTATTTGGTTTTCTTGGATTTTACTTTCATTTTTCTGGGTAGAAGATTTATTTCTGGCTTCTAAATTCACTTTAATTTATTTTTTAATGTTTCTTTTTGCTATTTTTTTAATTATTTACAACAAAGACAAAGAAACTTTCAAAAAAACATTAAAAGTATTATTTTTTATTTCTTTATTTGCTTTGCTTATAGGGACCATTGAGGCTTTTACACCTCTTCGCTTACCGGTTTCTCCTTATTCTAGTGTAGCAAGGTATGATTTGAGGGTGGGAAAATATTTAGAGACTGTTCCTACTTCTTTCTTTTATAATCCCAACAATTATGCAACTTTTTTAAGTTTTTTTCTTCCCTTTACTCTTTTTGGAATTAATTTTGCTAATGGTAAAAAAAAGAAAATAATATTTTTGCTTATCTCTATATTAATTGGGATTAATATTATAATGTCGGGTTCCAATCTCAATATAATTGCACTTATTTTTATTTTATTTGTTTATTTTTGGTTATCGTGGCTTAGAAAAAAATCCTTTAAAAGTATTTTAAAATATGCTTTGATAATTCTTTTAGCTTTATCTGTTTTTTCTTTTATATTAAAAACAAATGCATTTTTAAGTTCCCGTTTTAATCAAACTACTGGATACATTAATAAAGCCACGTCAAGACAGTTTTCTTCTCGTGGAGGAGATTCCTTTTCTACTAGATTTACTATTATCAAAAAAATTATTTATCCTCCTAGCGCTTTAGATTTTTTTCGAGGATTTGGAATTGGAAATTCAAGAGAATATTTAAGAAAACAAGAAATTCCTAATGATATTACAGATCCTCATGGTTGGTGGCTTGAAATCTTAGGAGATTTTGGCTTCTTTTTCTTTTTATTGTATTTATTTTTCTTTATTTCAATCTTGATAAAACTTTGGAAAATTATTAAAAAACCCAAAGAAAAATTTAGTCTTTTTCTTTCAAATTCATGTTTCCTAGCTCTTTTTGGTTTTATAATTAGCTCCATGAGTCCAAGTACTATAGCTTATTTTATACCTCAGTGGATTTTGATTAGTATCGCAATTATTACTATAAATTTATTTTCAAAAAGACATGAAAATTCTTTATCTAGCTGACGCAAAAAGTATCCACACAAAAAAGATAGTTAGTTATTTTACAGAAAAAGGCCATGAAGTTACTGTGGCTTCTTTTCAAAAAGAAGAAATTCCAAATGTAACCGTTTTCGATTTAGGGATTAAAAAAATTTCTCCTAAGGGTGGTATGGCTAATTGGAGGTATTTATCAAAAAGAAAGGAATTTAATAAATTACTTAAAAAAATAAAACCAGATATTTTACACAGTCATTACGCTACAAGCTATGGTCTTTTGGGGGCATTATCAAGTTTCCATCCTTTTATTATTTCTGTTTGGGGAAGCGACATTTTAAAATTTCCAAAAAAATCTTCCTTGCACAAGAAATTAATTAAGTTTAACTTTAAAAAAGCAGATTATATATGTTCAACAAGCCAGGTTATGGCAAGAGAGATTAAAAAATACACGAAAAAGAAAGTTTTGTTAACTCCTTTTGGCATTGATTATAAAAAATTCAGGCCAATGCCGGAATTAAAACCAAAGGAAAAAATAATAATTGGCACAATAAAAACTTTAGAAAAAAAATACGGCATACACTATCTTATTCAAAGCTTTTCGTTGCTTTTTAAAAAATATCGAAATATTCCCCTTGAGCTTCATATTGGTGGTGGAGGAAGTCTAAAAGAAGAATTGCAAAAATTATCTGAAAAATTAGGCATTAAAAATAAAACAAAATTTTTAGGAAATATTCCTCACGAAAAAGTTCCAGAAATTATTAATTCTTTTTTTGTGTCAGTATTTCTTTCTGAGAGTGAAAGCTTTGGGGTCTCTGTTTTAGAATCAGAAGCGTGCCAGGTGCCTGTAATTGTTTCTAATGTTGGTGGTTTGCCCGAAGTTATGAGAGATAAAAAAACCGGTTTTATTGTTCCTAAGAAAAATCCAGAAAGCGCAGCAAAGAAAATTGAAGAATTAATCTTAAATAAGAACTTAAGAGAAATAATGGGTAAAAGAGCTAGAGACTTTGTTATAGAGAATTATAATTGGGAAGAAAATATAAAAATCATTGAAAATTTATATAAAAAAATATTGGATTAGTTACTTGGCCAAGATTAATGATATTTTAATTATAAATTTTTTGAAATAAAAAAATGAGAAAAAAGAAAGAAAACAATTTTATAAGAAATAAAAAAAAGATGATTTTCTTTTTTGTCTTTTTAATTTCATTAATTTTCTTTTCTATATATTTATTATTTAGTTCTTGCAGAATTGATAATTTTAAAAACATAAATGATTTAGCCGTTTTAGATAATAAAGAAAATTTTTCACTATTTCCTCCTTATTATCTTAAAGATGATAATATAAATTCTTTTTCCAAATTGAGTTTTGACTCAGAAGGAATTATCCTTCCCTCTTATAAAAAATATAATCCAGTTACCGTTGCTCAATATGCTGCCTCTCTTTATAGGTATTACCTAAAAAATCCTAATTTTTTAATAAAAAGAGAGTTCTTGAAACAAGCAGATTGGTTATACAATAATGCGGTAGTTAAAGGAAATGATCTTGCTATTTGGGAATATGATTTTCCCGTTAAAGATCAGGGAGCTGAGCCACCATGGATTTCTGCAATGGCCCAAGGAGAAATAATTAGTGTATTAATTGAAGCTTATACTCTGACCGGCAATAGAGAATATCTAGAATTAGCGCACAAAGCCCTTGGACCTTTTAAATTTGATATTGAAAAAGGAGGAGTAAAAAGTTATTGGCCCGATGGATCTATATTCTATGAAGAATATGCGACCGAAAAAAAATATAAAGTTTTAAACGGGTTTATATTTGCATTAGCTGGGGTGTATGATCTATATAGATTTGAAAAAAATCCAATTGCTAAAAAAATTTTTGATGAAGGCGTAGAGTCTCTCAAAAAAAAATTAGAAAATTACGATGCGCTTTTTATTTCTTATTATTCATTAAGTAAAAAGCCAACTAAATGCGAAAGTTATCATAAGATTCATATCAAACAACTTAGCTGGCTTTATTATATAACCGGTGATAGATTTTTTTTAGAGTACGCAAAACTTTTTAATGCTTATTGTCCTCAACAAAAAAAATATTCAATTTATACTTTTTTGCCGAAGGACGTGAATTACAAAAAAGAATTTAAATTAAAAAACGGAGATTTTTTTAAGGATTACTGGTCTTCAGATAATCAATTCCCCGTTAAAATAAAAATCTTTTTTGATAAAAAAATAAAACTTAGTGGTTTGAACATGATTTCTTTATCTGAAAAAGATTCTCCGCAAGACTATGATATATTCTACAAAAATTTCTTAGGCATAAAACTTAAAATAGATAGGTCGAAAAGTATTATCAAGAAAAATGATTTTGAATATTTAAAAAGTTTAAAAAATTACACAACCCAAATCATTTTTTCAAAGTCAGTTTATATTAAAGAAATAGAAATCGTGATTTATTCTAGCAAGAGTAATGAAAATTTAGTTATGAAAGAAATTGTTCCACTATTTTTAGAAGACGATTATTTTTATAGCTATTATAATAACTTATTTGATCAATTTAGTTTTTTAGATTATAAGGTAAAGCAATAATTTACTGAATTAAAAACATGATTAAAAATTATCCTTTTGTTTCTATAATAATTCCTTGTCGTAATGAGGAAGAATTCATTGACGATTGTGTTAAGTCGATATTAAAGCAAAACTTTCCGAAAGAAAATTTAGAGGTTTTGGTTATGGATGGCATGAGCGATGACAGGACAAGGGAAATTATAAAAAATTATGAAAAAAAATACTCATTTATTAAGTTGATAGAGAATCCAGAAAAGGTTACTCCAAAGGGAATGAATCTTGGGGTGGAAAATAGTAAGGGGGATATTATCATTTTTTTAAATGCTCATTCTGTGTTTGATAAGGAATTTTTAAAGTGGACAATTTATTACTTAAAAAATAGACCAGAAGCAACGATAGTGGGTGGTACGTTTACTTCCATTGTTAAAAAAGACAATTTTTTTTCGAAAACAATTGCTTTGGTTCTAGATTCTGTTTTTGGAAGCGGAGGAGTAAGATATAGACAAAGAAAAAAAGAAGGATTTATAAAAGACACTTTGCCTTTTGCCGCCTATAGAAGAGACTTTTTTAAAAAGATAGGCTATATGGATGAAGAACTTTTACGAGGACAAGACGCTGAATTGAATTTAAGAATTCTTAAATTAGGAGGTAAAATTTATTTTAGTCCAAAAATAAAATCATATGTGTATGTTCGTTCGTCTCTTAAAAAGCTTTTCCGACAACAATTTCAGTACGGATATTTTAAGGTAAAAATTGCCCAAAAGCTTGGTTTGAAATCTATTCTTCGTCAAATAATTCCTTCAGTTTTTGTTTTGGCTTTATTCTCTACAGGAATCTTATCATTTTTTTCAGAAATCTTTTTAGTAATTTTCTTAATAATTTTCGGAGCTTATTTTTTTCTTGATTTAATATTTTCTTTGCAGATAGGAACAAAAGAGGGATTTAAATATTTCCCCATTACTCTTTTTGTTTTTTTTCTACTACATTTTTCCTACGGGGTAGGTTTTCTAGGGGGTGTTTTAAGTTTTTTAATATTAAGAAAAAAAATTAAGGGCGATATTGGAATTAATCGTTAAGAATTTTGAACCCTAATTTTCCTTTTAAAAAAAACAGAAAAGTGTTATATTTTTAAAGGTATGGTTATTAAAAGCAAAAATCAAAAAGTTTTATTGTTTTCTGGTCTAGCGGTTTTTCTTTTGGTCATTGGAATTTTTATATATCAGTCTTATTATAAAAAAAATACGGAGTTAGGAGATGGCAATAAAGAAGAGCTAAACGAACAACAAGAAGAAACGGCAAAAAACGAAGAAAATGAAGATAAAGAAGTGGCTGATAATATTAAGATTCCAGAGCCAGACAATTTAAAATGTAGTATAGAAGATTTTGCAATAAAGCTTTCCTGGAGCACTCCGGCATCTGGCGATAATTTAACTTATAAAATTTACAAAAAAAGTGAAAACGAAGAAGAATTTAAGAAAATTGCAGAAAACATAGAAAATACAGAATATCACGACAAAACTGAAACCGATCCTTATTTGAATTATAGTTATTACGTTACAGCAAAAAATTCTAATAGCGAAAGCGATCCTTCAGAAGCAGTGACTTGCAAGATACATACAGAAGTGAATTATAAAAACCCTTCTTTAAAAATAAGTTTTTTGCAAAGAATTTTTTCTATAAAAAAAGCCTTAGCAGCTAATACGGCTGGTTGCGTTCAACCAAGTCCTAGCTTTAATCCTAATAAGTTAGTCAGTGATGTTGATTTTATAAACACTAGCTCAATGAGCGTTAGTGGAATTCAAAAATTTCTTGAGACAAACAATTCTGTCTTAGCTGATATAAATCCAAAAAGATTGTGCGGGACAAAGACTACAGCTTGTACCAACACAAAAACAGCAGCTCAGCTTATATACGAAGCAGCCGTTTTGCGAGCTAGTGGCCAGTCGGTAGGAATAAATGCTGGTGCGATTTTAGTAACATTGCAAAAAGAACAAAGCCTTATTACAAAAACTTCCTGGCTTGATAATTGTAGTGCTGGTAGTAGTTGTCCCTATCCAACTTTACAGTATGCTCTTGATTGGGCAATGGGATATAGCGTTTATGAAGAAGATGGTACAAGAATAGAGGAGTTAAAAGGTTTTAAACAACAGTTATTAGGTGTTCCTGGTAGTTGGTGGGGAGCCCCAAGAAGCTTAAGGAATAATTATAATCTTGGCAGGGGGCCAAACGGATATTATTTAGGAGATAGTTTTGTTCTTTCAAACACAACAGGTTATTATTGTGTTCCATCATCTCAGAGAGTAAAACCCACAACAAAAGCGACAATGTCACTTTACAGGTATACTCCCCATGTATTTAATGGAAATTATAATTTTTGGTATTATTGGAATAAATGGAAAAGTTGGTTTCCGTATCAAGCGACAAGCATATGGAATTTTATATCAAGCGGAAGTGGAATTACTTCCAAGTCTAAACCTTACACCACAACAACCTGGAATTACAGTAAAAGCAAGTTTGCCTCAGGAGACGTAAACGGAGATGGCAGGGAAGATCTTGTGGCTCTCTACAACTATGGAACTGCAAAAACAGGGATATGGGTGTTCATCAAAACAGACACAGGCTATACTGCTCAAAAATGGTGGGAATCTAATGCTTGGAACTGGTCTTCAACCAATCTTCAGGTGGGAGATACAAATAATGATGGAAAGGATGATATTGTACTTTCGTACAAGTACAGTCTAAAGAAGATGAGTATCTGGA
>JAQUPA010000022.1 GCA_028716825.1 Candidatus Paceibacterota bacterium | reverse complement strand
GATCTATCATCCCCTCTTTTTCTGTGATTATCGACCTCAATAATTTTGCCGATAAAGGCCTTAACAAATAACCTTCAAGCCCGCTTTCTTTTTCTAATAGGCGCAAAATATTTTTATTCTGGCTCATTGGCCGCTCTCCTAAAACTTCTCCTGTAGCTATAAAATCACATTTTAATTTTCTCATTAATGACTTAGCTTTTTCTATCATTAATAAGTGGCAATCAATACAAGGGTTCATATTTTTACCATAGCCGTATTTTGGATTTTTAACGATTTTCAAATGTTCTTTTGAAATATCTATTATCTTTAATTTTAATCTAATTTCTTTTGCTGCTACTTTTGCCTGTCTTTCATTAAAAAAACAACTCTTAAAAGTAACTCCCAAAACTTTAATTTGCTGTTCCGTTAAAATCTTGGCCGCCAATATAGAATCAAGTCCTCCCGAAAATAAAAGTAGACATTTAGCTTTTTTTCGCATAAATTATAATATTATGAAATATTATATCATGACTTACGGATGTCAAATGAATGAATCAGACAGTGAAAGAATTGCTGCGGTTTTGGAAAATGCCGAACTATCTCCAGCAAAAACTGAAGATGAAGCTGATTTTATAATTATAAATATGTGTTCTGTCAGGAAAAAATCAGTTGATAAAGTTTTTAAAAAAATTTCAATAATAAGGGCTAAAAACAAAAAAGTAAAAATTGCTTTAACTGGTTGTATTTTAAACAGGGACAAAAAAAAATTTAAAAAAATGACTGACCCTATTTTTAGGATTGATGAACTTCAGAAATTACCAAAGCTACTACAACATATAACAGAAAACAAACGACAAACGACCCACTACTTAAAAATTATCCCTAAATACAAAAAATCAAATTCTGCATATATACCAATAATGACAGGGTGTAATAATTTTTGTTCTTATTGCGTTGTTCCTTATACCCGCGGAAGAGAAGTTTCACGCCCTGATAAAGATATAATTTCAGAAATTAAAAAATTACTCAAAAAGGGTAAAAAAACAATTTGTTTGCTTGGGCAGAATGTTAATAGTTATAACTATAAACAAACAACAGACAATAAACAACAAAAAATCACTTTTCCAAGACTTCTTAAAAAATTAGAAAAACTTCCCGGTAATTTTGAAATTACTTTTCTAACTTCCCACCCAAAAGATTTTTCTGATGAATTGATTAAAATAATCGCAAAATCAGAAAAAATTAAAAAATATATTCACCTTCCAGTTCAAGCAGGAAGCAATAAAATATTAAAGAAAATGAACCGAAACTATACAAGAGAGCATTATTTAAAATTAATTGATAAAATAAAAAATACAATCCCCGATGTTGAACTTTCAACAGATATCATTGTGGGATTTCCAGGCGAGGCAAAAAAAGATTTTAAAGATACTGTTGATTTGGTAAAAGAAGTAAAATTTTCTAAGGCATATATAAACAAATATTCTCCTCGTCCAGGAACTGCAGCTGAAAAATTAAAAGATAATGTTGTTAAAAAAGAAAAAGAAAGAAGAGAAAAAATCTTGCGAAGTTTTTTTATAAAAAATAAACACGACCGGACTTAGTCCGGTCGTAACGAGCAATACTTGTTGCGACATTAAAAAGCAATTAGCATAATATCGTATCCCAACGGCTCAAGCACCTCCATTAGATCTTTCTTGAGCGCTGCCGGACAAACGTAATAGACTTCCAACAAGTGTTTTTTTGTGCAATTTGGAATGCCATAACACTTTGCTTGGAGATCTACCACAACGCCCATCTTCTCCCGGGGATATCTTTCGGGATCAAGTTGACACAAAGCGCTCCGGATACGATCGTAGATACGATCATCACCCTCAAATCCATACGCCTTAACAAGCACCAGCATATTAATTCCTCCTCCCTTCCAAGATTCCGAATTTTTCAATATAAAAATAAAAGATTAATTAAATTATGTCAAGTCAATTACCAAAGTTAATTGTTGTAGTAGGTCCCACAGCTACTGGGAAATCTGAACTCGCAGTAAAAATTGCCCGTAATTTTAATGGAGAAATTATCTCTGCTGATTCCCGTCAAGTTTATAAAGGAATAGATATTGGAACTGGGAAAATTACCAAAAAAGAAATGCAAGGCATCCCCCACTATCTTTTGGATGTTGCCTCGCCAAAAAGAACTTTTACTGTTGTCCAGTATAAAAAATTAGCTGAGAAAGCAATTAAAAAAATAAAAAAGAGAAATAAGATTCCTATTTTGTGCGGTGGAACTGGTTTTTATATTCAGGCGATTGTTGATGGAATAACAATTCCAGAAGTTAAACCCGACTGGAAACTACGCAAAAATTTAGAAAAAAAATCAAATAAAGAACTATTTGAAATGTTAAAAAAATTAGACGCTACTCGAGCAAAAAAAATAGACGCAAAAAATCCTCGCAGATTAGTAAGGGCAATTGAAGTTTTCTTAAAAACGAAAAAGCCGATTCGTAAAATTAAAAAATCACAAGACTATGATGTCCTAATGATTGGAATTAAAAAAGAGAAAGATGAATTAAAAAAACTAACTGATATAAGATTAAAAAAATGGCTAAAACAAGGATTAATTACGGAAATTAAAAAACTTAAAAAATCTGGTCTTTCGTGGAAAAAAATAGAAAATTTTGGTCTTGAATATTTCTGGATTGCAAAATACTTACAAAATAAAATAATTCTTAAAGAAGCTGTCGAAAAATCAAAAAAAGATATTGAAAAATATGCTAAGCGACAAATGACATGGTTCAAAAAAGATAAACGTATAAAATGGATTAAAAATTTTAAAGAAGCTGAAAATTTAACTAAAAAATTCCTCTTAAAAAACTCGAGGCGGTCTCCATATAAGACCGCCTCTGATTGATGCGCTTGTATTAGTTTCTTTTCCGTCTCACAAACTCTTGCTTCACGGATTTTTTCTGATCCCTACTTAAAGGGTTAAATCCGTTGTTGCCCCATTCGCAGAGAAGTCGTAAGTTTCGCATTGCTTCTCTGTCCTCCCTCCGTCTTATTTTTGTATCCAACTGCCTGTGATGACCGTTATTGTTGGCCACCTCTGTCCCCCCTTTCTTTTTCTCAGGCATTTTATCTTTCAGAAAAATATCCTCTTAGAGGAAGTATTCGACATAGCGCATGAAAGAACTAAATATAATCAACAACGATAAGATAATAAGGTTTTGAACTAAAATGTCAATAGTAAGTTGAAAACTTGATAAAAATATGATAAAATACGGGGGCTTTATTTTTCAGTTAAAAAACTATGGAGCTGACGCATTTCGGCCAAAGGCCGATCAGCCTCGGGCTGAAATCTTTCACTTTGTTCAAGATTATGAAAGAAAATCTAATTAAAATCCGTGGTGCAAAAGTTCATAATTTAAAAAACATAAATGTTGATATTCCACGGAATAAACTTGTTGTAATAACTGGACTTTCGGGGTCTGGTAAATCTTCTCTTGCTTTTGATACATTATACGCCGAAGGACAACGAAGATATGTTGAAAGTTTGTCGGCATACGCAAGACAGTTTTTGGGTATTATGGAAAAACCAGACGCTGATAAAATCGAAGGAATTTCTCCTGCTATTGCAATCGATCAAAAGACTATTTCTAAAAACCCCCGCTCAACTGTCGGCACAATTACAGAAATCTATGATTATCTGCGACTCTTATTTTCAAGAGTTGGGATACCCTATTGCCCAAAATGCAAAAGAAAAATTCAGGGCCAGACGATAGATCAAATTGTAAACAGGATATTAACCCTTAACGGAGATATCGTAATTTTAGGACCCGTTCTACAACAAAAAAAAGGTGAACACAGAGCACTAATCGAAGAGATTGAAAGACAAGGTTTTATAAATTTAAGAATAGACGGAAATTATATCTCAGTTGAAGAGGCCACAAAGAAAGAGCTTAACAAAAACAAAAAGCATACAATAGAAGTTATCGTAGATAAACTTACTGTTTTAAATCTAAGTCCTCAAAAAAATAGTGAAAGCTTTAAAGAACAAAGATCAAGAATCGCTGATTCTGTAGAAACTGCTCTTAAAATCGGAAAAGGGATTACGGTAATAAATTACAAAGATAGAGATATTATTTTTTCAGAACGATTTGCATGTTCTCACTGTGGTATCTCGCTCCCCGAAATCGAACCAAGGCTTTTTTCTTTCAACTCACCTATTGGCGCTTGTTCTTCCTGTTATGGTCTTGGTGAAAAATTGGAAGTTGACCCTGATCTTGTTGTACCAAACAAGGATCTTTCATTGGCAGAAGGAACAATACAACCCTGGTCAAGAGCTTCTCATAAAGTAGGCAGGCAAGGTTGGTTTTGGAAAAAACAAGAAGAACTTGCCGATAATTACAATTTTTCTGTAGACACCCCATTTAAAGACTTAAAAAAAGAAGAGCAAAATATAATTCTTTATGGCAACGGAGAAGGTGGCTGGATGGCGGAGGGTGTTATTCCTTGGCTTGAGAGAAGATGGCGAGAAACTGAAAGTGATGCTGCAAGAGAAGAAATTGAACAATATATGAGAGTTAAAATTTGTCCAGATTGCCAAGGTAAAAGATTAAAACTAGAGGTGCTTGCAATAAAAATAGAAGGGAAATCAATTGACGATATAGCAAAAATGAATATTGAAAAAGCAATTATCTTTTTTAGTAGCCTGAATAAAAAACTTAACGAAACACAGCTCAAAATAGCCTCTTCGATATTAAAAGAAATATTAAATAGATTAAAATTTTTAAGCGATGTTGGACTTGATTATTTAACGCTCGAGAGAAAAGGAGGAACTTTGGCAGGCGGAGAAGCACAGCGAATTCGTCTTGCAACACAAATTGGTTCAAAATTAACTGGTGTCACTTATATCTTAGATGAACCCTCAATAGGGCTCCATGAAAGAGATCAAAAACGGCTAATCTCAAGCTTAAAAGAATTAAGAAATTTAGGAAATACGGTAATCGTTGTAGAACACGATCCTCAAACAATATTAGCGGCTGATTGGGTAATTGATATGGGACCTGGTGCCGGGAAAGAAGGAGGCAAGATAATTTTTGAGGGAACCCCAAAACAAATTTTGAGAGCAAAAACTTTAACTGGTAAATATCTTTCGGGAAAATTAAAAGTACAAATAAACAAAATAAATAACAAACAACAAATAACAAACAACAAACAAAGATATTTAATCTTAAAGGGCGCGAAAGAACACAATCTTAAAAATATTGATGTCAATTTTCCTTTAGAAAAATTCATTTGTATCACAGGAGTTTCTGGTTCTGGCAAGTCCACGCTTTTAAATGATACTTTGGCAAAAGCGCTGATGAGAAATTTTTACCACTCCAAAGAAGAACCGGGCGAGTTCTCAAGATTATCGGGAATTGAAAATTTAAAAAGAGCTTCTATTGTTGATCAGTCCCCCATTGGAAGAACCCCAAGGTCAAATCCGGTAACCTATACTGGAACTTTTAATCATATAAGAGAAATATTTTCAAATACAGAGGAAGCAAAAATAAGGGGCTATAAGCCCGGAAGGTTTTCTTTCAACGTTAAAGGCGGAAGGTGTGAAGCGTGCCAGGGACAGGGATTTAAAAAAGTTGAGATGTATTTTTTACCAGACATCTATGTCGAGTGTGAAGAATGTCATGGGAAAAGATACAATAAAGAAGTTTTAGAGATAAGATATAAAGATAAAAATATCGCCGAAGTTCTTGAAATGACAGTTGAAGAAGCTTTAACTTTCTTCAGAAAATATCCTACGCTTGAAAGAAAACTAAAGACGCTGAAGGACGTTGGGCTTTCATATATCCATTTGGGACAGCCCGCCCCTACACTTTCTGGAGGCGAGGCCCAAAGAGTAAAGCTAGCAGAAGAACTTTCAAAGACCGAAAGCGGAAACACGCTTTATATCTTGGACGAGCCAACTGTAGGACTTCATGCAGATGACGTTAAAAAATTACTTTTTATTTTAAGAAGGTTGGTTGAAAGGGGCAATACCGTTATTATAATTGAACATAATCTGGATGTTATAAAAAACGCTGACTGGGTAATTGACTTGGGCCCTGAAGGCGGAGAGAAAGGAGGCGAAATTGTTGCAGAAGGTCCTGTCTCTAAAATAAAAAAATCCGCCAAAAGTTGGACGGGAAAGTATTTAAAAAAATAAAGGATCCCCTTGCGAGGATCCGTAGCAATCGATCACTTTCTCTCTAAGAGGTTCCTAAAAACTATCTAGGAAAGAAGGTTATCAACTACCTTGAACATTCGCCGTACGGGCTTCGTCCTCCAAAAAAGAGGAACAAAGGCCACAAAGACGAACGCCCACAGGGGAAAGTTGGTAATCGCTCCCGGGTCAGACATTTCGCCAAATACATACATGACCAGGGCGAAAATCCAGAACCCAAGAGCAACGCTTGTTCCAAATCCGACCAGAAATAGAACAACAACTATGCCCCCTACTACGATTTGCAGAGTCTTCTGCATCTCTTTCTCCTCTCTATAAAGAACGATAAATACATCTATATTATAACATTTATAGATTTTATTGTCAATGATATTTGATTAAAAAGTGTGCTAAAATTATAACATGCCAAAAGAAAAAAAAGTAACTAGAGATAAAGCCTCAATAATCCCAATGGAGCCTGGCGTTTATTTTTTTTATGATAAAAAAGGAAAATTGCTTTATATTGGTAAATCAAATAATTTGAAAGAAAGAGTAAAAAATCATTTCAATCAACCAGCTTACAGGGACAATTTTTTTATAAAAGAAGTAAATAAAGTCGGCTATATTCCCCTATCTTCCGAGGTTGAAGCACTTATATTAGAAAGTCAGTTAATAAAAAAGAAAGAACCAAAGTTTAATGTACTTTTCCGCGATGACAAAAAATATTTTTATGTTGGAATAACCCATGAAAACTGGCCAAGAATTTTTTTAACGCACCAACCACAAAATAAAAAGGAATATATTGGTCCTTTCACTGACGGATCTTCCCTAAAAGAAGTACTGAAAATTTTGAGAAAAATATTTCCATACAGATCTTGTACAAATTTACCAAAAAAATCGTGCCTTTGGTATGACCTTTTAAGATGTCCCGCTCCCTGCCTTATAGAAAAAGAAAAAAAAGTAAGAGAAAAACTTCATAAACAAACAAAAGGGAGACAAAAAGAATATAAAAATAATATCAAAAAGATAAAAGAAGTCCTTGAGGGGAAAAGACAGAAAGTGCTAAAAGACTTTAGAAAAGAAATGCAAGAACTTGCGAAAAAAGAAGAATTTGAAAAAGCATCAGTCATAAGAGATAAAACAGAAGCGCTTTCTCAAATTTTCTCTCATAAAACAATATTTGACAATCAAAAAGTTAACCAAGAAATAAAAAACGAAGGGGAAATATTAAAAATAGCTTTGGGTTTGTCAAAAATCCCAAGAAGAATTGAGGGCTATGATGTCTCGAATATTAAATCAAAAGAGATGGTGGGAGCAACGGTTGTTTTTAATTTAAATAAAAACGGAAAATATTCTCCAAATAAAAAAGAATATCGCCTCTTTAAAATAAAAACCATTCAAAAACAAAACGATGTTGCTTGTCTTAAAGAAATAATATCGCGAAGATTTGAGCACAATGAATGGAAAATGCCCGATTTGGTTTATATCGATGGAGGAAAAGCACAATTCAATGCCGCAAATAAAACAATTCAACAAACAATCCAAAATAGAAAATTAACGGTTATCCCCGTAATATCTCTTGCAAAGAGGACAAATATTTTGTATACTAATATCTTTGATTCTCCAATTTCTATTGACAAATTAGAAAATATAGCTAAAATGACTATTCTTCGTTTAAGAGACGAATCTCATAGGTTTGCTATATCCTATCATAAAAAGTTAAGGAAAAAATCTTTTGGGGTTTAAATCTCTATGGAAATTATATCTATCGCGCAAATTATTCTATCGGTTTTATTAATTGTTTTTATATTATTCCAGCAAAAAAGTGGCGGAGGTTCTGCTATTTTCGGCTCGGGCGGAGGCGGCGTTTCTTTTAAAAAAAGAGGACCAGAAAAATTCCTTTTCTATGGAACAATAGTTTTGTCTATAATATTTTTCTCTTTAGCAATAGTAAATCTAATAATATAAACTTATTCGTACTTTTCCCAAAACCAAAGTCTCTTTTAAAATGTTAAGTGTCTTTATTTAGTACAATAATAAACTTGTAACTATAAAATTTATATAATATGAATAAATTTTTAGAAATATTAAAGGATTTTTTTAAGAAATTCTTTTTTGTAGAAAAATGGAAAGAAAATAAAAAGAAGTGGCCATCAAAAAAACAATGGCGCTCTTTCTTAAAAATAG
>JAQUPA010000021.1 GCA_028716825.1 Candidatus Paceibacterota bacterium | reverse complement strand
AAATTTTCTATTTCTTTTTGGGTAACAGAAGTTTTTAAGGGAATTGAAGAAAAACAATCTGTATCATTAGTTGCTTGAGCTACAATTAAAATTTCAACAAGAACGGCGTTACTTAATGGATTTACAGAAACTCTAAATTCGCTCTTGTCTGGGTCGTAGAAAAAAACAGGAGGACAATTATCTTGTAAAGTAATTTTTATTCTTGAAGAAATAAGAGGAGCATATGTCTCTGTCGCCCCTGCCTCTTTAGAATCAATACATTGTTTTTGGGTACCTCGGCAACTATTGCCCGTATAATCTCTATAGTTAAATCTATATACTAAGCAATTATTTTCAGAAGGGGAAGCAAGGCAAGTATTTCTCTGCGCCTCTGTCATTTTTGTTAAATGAGCAAGCCATATTGCCTGGTAATCTTCTCCCCCGTTTTTTATAGCGACAACATAACTATTTTTTATATCGCGCGAAATTAAATCCATTGCATAGCGAAGCTCCTCACTAACTGTCTGTATTTTTTGCGCCTGAAAGTGCTTGTGAATAGTCGTAACATAAATCCCCATTGTAGCTGTTATTAAAAAAATAAAAACTGCCATTGCGGTTAAAAGCTCAATTAGGGTAAAACTTTTTTTGGAATAACTAATTCTGTTCAAATTTAACATAAAATTACTTCTTCCAGTTAAAAAGATGGTCTTCAATTACTACTTCTTGCCATCTTCCGCCTTGCTGCCAACAAACAATTGATTGAACTAAAAGATCATTGTTTGGATTTCCGTCTTGGTTTAAATCTTTAGTTCTATCAACTACTAAAAGCCGTTTAATATTTGAGCCATGCGAATATCCATAATCTTTACAACTGGTCGGAGCAGTTTCACTAGTAGTAGATGCTACAACACATAACCAAGAATTTCCATAGCGCATCAAGTCCTTGGTGTATACATAATAAATAGAACCCTCTACGTGCCGTGGAGCACCAAGGATACAATTTGGCTGATAGGAACTCGCGGGGTTACTTTCGTCACCACATCTCCAATCGCAATCCCCTCCATCTTCTTTTACCTGGCCATCTTCATCAATATCACAAGTAGGATTTTTATCTTGATCGCAACACTTAGTAACAACAAAATCTCGGTTACAATCTGATTCGTCTTTATAGAGCCAATTTTCATTACGCATAGCACGAACATGTTCTATCCCCTCTTTTGCTAAATAAGTAGCGATGAGCTTATTTTTTTGGAAAGAAATTGCAGAATAACTTTTTGAAGAAATTGCAATTACAGATAAAATTCCGATGGACAACGCAATCATCGCAGCTAAAAGTTCAATAAAAGTAAATCCTTTCTCGCTATATTTTTTAAATAAATTAAACATATGGATTTTGATTTTTTATTCTATATCTATCATTCCTTTATTGTTTAAAATAATTGTTTTTTTGTTTGCGCTACAGGCATCTCCTCTAATACAAAGCTCGATATTTAACGTTGTTGCCACGCTGGCATTAATTTTCGTTTTGAGATTTTCTTTTTCAAAAGTAATCCAAGCAGTAGTGTCTGAAACAGCCGGAGTCACATTTAAAACTTCAATGCTAGACGCAAAATACCTATCTTCAACTAAACATTCATTTGCCAGGTCTTTATCAGTATAAAGCTTTATGTAGTTTTTCCCCTCTTCAAAGAAAATAGCAAAATTCTTGGCTACTCCTCCTCCGCATTCATTATTCTCAGGACGAGACATCTGCGCCATTGTAAATCCTTGAGCTTTTCTTATTTCTTGAGATATTATACTTGCAGCATTTTGAAGATCCATTTCTTCTTTTTGCAATCTATAATTTACAAGGAAAATACCACCCATAATCACAATAATTCCGATAGAGACTACAAGTTCAATGGTAGTAAAGCTGTTTTTTCTTTTTAATTTTGGCATTTTATTATTTTACCAAAGAAATAAATTATAATAAAAGGTTATTAAATTAGTTCCCCAAAAAAACGCAATAAAGGTGGCTGGAGCCAAAAAACATCCAAAAGGTACTTCGCTTTTTAATTTTTTTCTCTTTAGTATTATCAATATTAATCCTATCACACTGCCGCTAAAAAATGCAAGAAATAAAGCGACAAAAATGTTGGGAAAAGAGAGTAAAATACCCATAAAGGCTGCGATTTTAACATCACCAAGACCCATTCCTTTTCCTTTTGTAAGTAAAATCAAAGAAAAGAAAAATAAAGCAGAAATGGCTCCGGCAAAAACAGAAGTAAAAACTGGCCTTAAAGCTCCGAATGTAAAAGATGGCTTCCAATTATTCAAAGAGAAAAATTTAAAAACTTGATATGAAAACGCAACAAGGATTGCGGGATATATAACTCTATCCGGCACAATAAAAAACTTAAAATCTGTTGAAAAAATTACAATTAAAACACCTAGAAAGAAAAACCAAAATAAAATCTCTATAATTGTCTCAAAATTTAAAACACCTGATGTTTTTATAATCTGCCAAGAATTTAAAACAAAAAATAGCCCTGTTAAAAATTCAACTAAAGGATACTGAAAAGAAATTGGTTTTTTACAACGAGAACACTTACCACAAAGAAAAATAAAACTAAAAAGAGGAATGAGCTCGTGCCATCTTAGTTTCTTTTTACATTTTGGACAATAAGAACGCCCTTTTGCTTTTTTGCCCTTTGGAAGTCTTAAAATAAGAACATTCAAAAAACTGCCTACACATAAACCAAGTAGAAAGATAAATAAATAAAGAAAATACATAACCAAAATTAGTGTATTGCGCCTACCAGTCCATAAATAGGCATTACAATAGCAATGGCAAGAAATAAAACTACAAGAGCAATACCAATAAGTAAAACTGGCTCAAGTAAAGTTATAAGACCACTTACTGCTCTTTCAACTTCACCATTATAAAATGTTGCAAGATCTCCTAAAACCCTATCAAGGTTTCCACTTTTCTCTCCGCTCTCTACCATATGAGTTAAAGTCGGAGATATTACCTCTGAATCTTTAAAAACTTCAGAAATTTCTCCACCCTTCCTTACATTATCCCGAGCATCTCTCAATGCTTTCTTGAAAAAAGAATTACCCATAACAGAGGCAACTGTTTCTAGAGCCTGGACAATTGGAATCCCTCCTTTTACTAATGTTGCAAGGTTCTCGCTTAGTCTAGCATAATACATATTCTGAAAAATTGTTCCCAGTATCGGAGCCTTAAGCTCTAATTTGTCTTTTTTAATTTTTCCCTGAGGTGTTTTAATATAACGAATAAGTAACCATATAGCTATACCAACTATAATAAAAACCAACCACCAATAACGAGTTAAAAAGCCGGAAACACCCAAAATAATTTTTGTTGGTAGAGGAAGATCAGTTTCAAATTGTTTAAACATGTCAGAAACTTTCGGCATAACAAAAGTCAACATTATTACCAAAACCCCCACACAAACGAGAAGAATAACAGCGGGATAATATAAAGCTCCTGTAATTGTCTTTGTTAGGGTGTATTCCCTCTCTTGATGGTCTGCTAAATATTCAAGAACGCTTGATAGTTTACCTCCAACTTCTCCCACTTTTATCATACTTACCACGAAGCGTGTAAAAGTCTTTGGATGTTTGGCCATCGCTTCAGAGAGCGCCATACCACCATTAACGTCGTTTGAAATTTCCATAACCTGCTCTTTTAGAAGCCGATTCTGCACCTGCATCGAAAGAGCATTTAAAGATTCGACTAAGGGAGTGCCGGATGTAACTAAAATTGAAAATTGTCTATAGAAAAAAACAAGGTCCTTTGCTTTGACTCTTTTTGGCAAAACATTTATTTCTTTCTCAACGCCCTTTTTCTTTCCTGCCTCTTCAAGACCCGTAATAATTAAACCCCTGCTTTGAAGAGTTTCTATCGCATTATTTTCTGTCATTGCCTCTACAATACCTGTTTCAATACTTCCCTCTTGGTTACGAGCTCTATATCTATATTTCATGT
The DNA here is from genome assembly GCA_028716825.1 of Candidatus Paceibacterota bacterium. Lineage (NCBI taxonomy): Bacteria > Bacillati > Minisyncoccota > Minisyncoccota bacterium. Next base: position 4,753 of record JAQUPA010000021.1, on the reverse strand, counting down.
TAGAATTTTTTCACCAAATTTATTACTTCTTGAGTAACAATTTCAATTCACTTGGTGAAATAGAATATTTAATTGCGTCTTCAAAACTAATCTCTTTTTGCAAAACAAGATTTGCTAATGAACGGTTTAAAGATATCATTCCTTCTTCACTACTTGTTGTAATCATCATATCAAGTTCATGGGTTCTTTTTTCGCGAATTACATTTGAAACAGCAGGATTTGCAACCATGATTTCACATGCAGGTATTCTTCCTTCTCCATTAATTCTTGGAATTAATCTCTGAGATATAATTGCCTCAAGACTCGCTGCAAGTTGAGCCCTTACTTGATGTTGCTGATCTGCTGGAAAAACATCAATAATTCTATCCACCGTCTGACTGGCAGAATTAGTATGAAGAGTTGAAAAAACAAGGTGACCAGTTTCTGCCGCAGTTAGAGCAATTGAGATTGATTCATAATCTCTCATTTCCCCCATCATAATTACATCTGGATCCTGCCTTAAAGTCGAACGAAGAGCAACAGCAAAACTTTTGGTATCAATTCCTACCTCTCGCTGATCGATAATTGATTTTTGTTGATAAAAAACATATTCGATTGGGTCTTCAATTGTAATAATATGGCTTTCTCGGTTTTTGTTTATCTCATCAATCATCGCAGCAAGACTTGTAGACTTTCCATGGCTTGCAGGGCCCGTGATTATAATAAAGCCCTGTTTTAGTTCTGTAAATTTATGTAAAAAACTTGGAAGATTTAGCTCTTCTATGGTTCTAATTTTTGAAGGAATTATTCTTAAAGCTAAGGAAATTAATCCTTGCTGCAAAAAAGCATTTCCCCTAAATCTTGTTTTGTGTTTATATTCATAAGAAAAGTCTAATTCTTTCTTTGAAATAAACTCTTCTTTTCGCTCTGGTCCTAAAATAGCGTAAGTAATTTCTCTTGCATCATCCGGTCCAATAATTTTTTCATCTTTTAATGGAAGTAATCTGCCATCAATTCTTATTGTTGGAGGTTTTCCTGTTGAAATATGAATATCAGACGCATTTTCTGCGAGAGATTTTTCAAAAATTTTAGAAATAATTTCTTGATAGTTCATAATTTTATAATATTAAACTTTCGACTCGTATATGATTAATAAATTTATATGAGAATCGTCAGTTGTATGTTAATGTATTTTATATGATTTTTTCTTGGACTTCAACAACCTTAAGAACTTCTTCAAAAGAAACTAAACCCTTAAGAGCTTTGATAATACCATCTTGTTTCATTGTTATCATGCCTTGTCTTGTTGATTCTTCTTCTATTTTTTGCTCTGAAGAATCTTTTAAAATAACTTCTGCGGCCTTGTCTGTCATTATAAAAATTTCAAATATCCCAATTCTTCCTTTTGTCCCTTTATTAGCACAAGAAGGACAACCAACGGACTGGTATAGATCGGTCTCCTCTAAAGATATCTTTATATCTTTTCTTTCTTTCTGTGGTATTTTTTCTATTTCTTGTCTTATAATTTTCTCCTGTTCTTTATTCGCTTTTACTTTCTTTTTACATTCATTACACAGTTTTCTCACTAATCTTTGAGATACAACGATTTTAATTGTTGGGGGAATTAAAAACGGCTCAACCCCCAAATCTATCATTCTTGGAATTGCACCCACTGCATTGTTTGTGTGTAAAGTAAAAAGTACAAGGTGGCCTGTAAGAGCAGCGTGAGTTACAAGATCAGCTGTTTCTTTATCTCTTACCTCCCCCACCATTATAATGTCTGGGTCTTGTCTTACGATTTGGCGAAGACCCTGAGCAAAAGAATATCCAATTTCAGGTCTCACCTGCGATTGGTTCACCCCATCAATCCAATATTCGACTGGATCCTCTAAAGTAACAATATTAACAGCTTCTTTGTTTAGGTTTTGAAGAATTGTATATTGGCTTGTTGATTTTCCTGAACCAGTAGGACCACAAAAAATAATAGAACCAAAAGGAAGTTTCATGCCCTCTTTCAAAATTCTTAAATTCCTCCCGATAAAACCAAGGGCTGAAAGTTTTTTAGTTATAACTGCTGTTGTGGAATCAAGAATTCTAAGAACCACTTTCTCTCCCTGGGCAGTTGGAAGAGTAGCTACTCTAAAGTCGATTCTTTTACCTGAAATTTGGCTTGTAAATCTACCATCTTGTGGTTTTCTAGTCTCGTCAATACGCAAATTAGCAAGAATTTTTATCCTTGAAACAATTGAAGGGAGAAGTTTTTTTTCCATAAAAAGACTTGAATACAAAATTCCATCAACTCTGAATCTTATCCTCAACTTCTCTCCAATTGGCTCTATGTGAATATCGGATGCTTTACCTTCTACTGCATGACGCAAAGTTACAGAAACAATTTTTGAAACAGGAGCTTCTGAGACAATTCTTTCTGTTTCTTCTTTTCTTTTTTTCACTTTTACAATAATGCCCTCTTTCTCCTCTTTCTCCTCTTTTTCAATTTCTTTTATCGCCTCACTAACTTCTTCTTTCAATATATTATACCTTTTAAGTAATTCATTGATATCCGTAAAGGTCATCAAGAAAATCTCGAGCTTGAACTTTCTTTGCTTAGCGATAAAATCAAGAGCAGAGCGAGCTTCAAAATTCTCTGGAAATGGTGTACCCACAGATAAAACATTTTTTGTAATATCGATAGGAACAATTTGATAATTCCTAGCGGTCTCTTCGGGAATTTCTTTCAAAACATCACTTGATATTTGCTCCGGCGTTACCTTCTTTATGGGAATATTCAAAAAATTACTCTTTAAATGAAAAAAGTCCTTTTCGGAAATTATTCCTTTCTCTGTTATTATCTCATCCACCGTCTTTTTACTCTCCTTACTCTCTAATTCCAATGAGGATAACAAATTTTCAGGAATTAATTTTTTCTTTACAAGAAACTGAATAAATTCAGAAGCCATGTTTTTGTAAAATAAAATTTTGCCTTAAATAAATTGGCAAAAATTAAGACAAAAATAAAATTGAAATTATTTTGCTGGCACGAAAGGATTGCCAGTTGCGCCAACTTTATCCTTTGGAGGTGAAGAAAAAATCGATTTTGAAATAACTTGCTTTAAATCTTTAATAGGAGTTTTATTAACAATAATTATAATATCTTCAAAGCTGTCAAGTTCTTCTTTTGTAAGAACTTCTCCCTCGCTAGTATATGTTTCTATATCTTCCTTTGCGGGTTTTTGTAAAAAAAGAAAATAAAAAAGAAAACCAAACGTTATAATTACGATCAAAAGCCATATTCCCCAAATAGGCATTTTAAAAGATTGTTTTGCGTCTTTTTTCCCTTCAGATATTGATTCTATAGATATTGCCATAATATTTATTAATTATTGAGGAATATTTTGTGTTTCCTGGGGAACCGCTTGCGGAGTTGTTTCTTGGTTGATATTCTCTCCCTCGGTCGCTGCTGCTCCCTCTTCTTTAGATACTTCTACTATAGATTTTGTATAAACTTTTATAACTAAAGAAAAAGAATTCATATTAGGAGGAGTTTTTTCTCCGGTTTCTCCTTCCTCCCCCACTGAAAAATTTATTGTTTCAACTTCCATTAAAGGAATACTTTTTGCAACGTCATCTAGAAATCCCTTAAAATTACCATAAGAACCATCAACGGTCAGGCTGACAGGTAAAACTCCAAGATTACTTTCTGAACCCTCAACTTCTCCAAAAGAGAAACTCGATACTGACATTTTATTTCTTGAGGCTAAAACATCAAAATGAATTAACATTAAAAGCTTATCTGAATTTTCATCAAGTAAAAGCCCTTCTATTTTTTTTATCTTAGCTGAGTTTGTCTTATATTTTGCAGCAACACCATTAAATTCTTCTAGTGTTTCTTCTTTTTCTTTAAGAATCTGAATTAGTGCAACAGATTCTTTCTTCGCCTTTTTTACTTCTATCAAGCTGGGATAAACAAAAAAATAAGCAACGCAGAATATCAAAACACAAATAATGAAATAAATCAGAAGTTGAATGTCGCGAGCCTTTGTTGGCATAATATTGCTTTTGTATTTTAAAATTTAACTATTGAAGGACTAAAATTTATTTTCATTTGAATACTTACACCCTTGTCTCCAATCGAAAAACTACTCATCTCAACGCTCTGAACGTTTTTATTGGAATTGAAAACGGTCATTTGCATTAAAAGATTACTTGCTGTGCCCGAGAAAGCGTTAAGTGATAAATTATTTTCTTTAAGATTATAGTTTAGTCCAGAAAAATAAACACCCTCATAAGTGTTTTTTTCTACAAAGTCTAAAATTTTTCTTGACCTGGTGTGAGAATCTAAAACCGGGGATACTTTTTTAAAAATATCCATTATATTTTTCATTTCCTTCTCGAGTACTTTATCTCTTTTGTTTTCAATCTCCTGAATCGCCACTCTTGTTTCTTTAACTCCAGATTTTAATGTATAGTTATATAATTTTATAAGACCAAAAAGAAGAAGAAGAAAAAGAAGAAATCCCAACAAGTTCCAAAATAATTTTGTCTTGAATTGATATTTTCCTCCTTTTTTTTCTGATATATCTATTGCCATAATTTTTATATTTTAACACCCAATTTTTTTTATTGCAAGGTATTTTATCTTTCTCTAAACTCACGAAGCGCTACACCAACAGCCACAGAAAAAGAAGGGCCTATATTTTCTATTGTTTTCTTAAGCGACTCATTATAAACTACATCTTTAAAGGGTTGGCCTACTTCTGTTTTTATACTACTTTTT
>JAQUPA010000020.1 GCA_028716825.1 Candidatus Paceibacterota bacterium | reverse complement strand
AGAAGAGGGTACTCTCTATAAACAGTTAACCAGTATGGAAAAACAGCTAGAGAGTCAGAGATATAAAGAAGACCAGTGGCAGGCTAATAAAGCAAGAGCATATGCATCGAAAGAGAGACAAGAACAGGAATTAGAAAAAAAAAGGATTCAAGAAGAATCGGCTAAAGCAAAACAACAATGGGGTGGTGGGCCTTCAACAGGCCAGAAATAATTAAGGTTTTTTAATTTGGAAAAATGAAATCTCAAGAAATTAGAGATAAGTTTTTGCGATTTTTTGAAAAAAGAGGGCATAAAGTAATGCCTTCTTCTTCGTTAATTCCAGAGGATAGAACAGTACTTTTTACAACCGCTGGAATGCAGCAGTTTAAAAAATATTATTTAAATCCAAAAGAAGCGCCGGCCTCTCGCGTAACAACAATTCAAAAATGCTTCAGGACTTCTGACATTGAAGAAGTTGGAGACAAAACCCATCTTACCTTTTTTGAAATGATGGGAAATTTTTCTTTTAATGATTATTTCAAAGAAGACACGATAAAATGGGCTTGGGAATTTTTGGCAGGAAAGGAAGGGTTAAAAATAGATAAAAAAAGAATTTCGGCAACTTATTTTAAAGGCGATAAAGAAAAAGTAATTTCAGAGGACAAAGAATCCCTTGAAATTTTAAAGAAAATAGAAGGCCTTTCTAAAATTGAACCGCAAGGTTTTAAAGATAATTTTTGGTCCTTGGGAACCGAAGGAAGCCCTGGAGGTCCTACAGTAGAATTTTACATTGATGGAGTTGAGATTTGGAACTTGGTATTTAATGAATATATTTTTGAAAACGGAAAATATAAACCAAGTGAATTTAAAGGCGTTGATACTGGAATGGGGCTTGAAAGATTAACTGCGATATTACAAGAAAAAGACAATGTTTTTGAAACCGATTTGTTTATACCAATTTTTACTTCACTTGAAAAAGAACTGAAACAAAACCCAAAGATTTTAAGAATAATATCTGATCATATAAAAGCAAGTTGTTTTTTGATTGATCAAGGAATTATACCTGCTAGTAAGCATAAAAAAGGCGAGATATCAAGAGGTTCTGTGTTAAGAACATTATTAAAAAAGTCTATAATATATGCAAGCTTGGCCTCAAAAGAAAATTGGTATTTTCAGCCAATTAAAGAGACAATAAAAATATATAAATATATTTATCCTGGGTTAAAAATAAACGAAGAAAAAATTATTAAAGTTATTCAAACTGAAGAAAAAGATTTTACTAAAAAAATGGAGGAAGCAATGGAAGTTTTAGTTGTTAGTATAGAGCCTATTAAAAAAGCTCAAGAAGCATTTATAAAATCAATAAATCAACCAATGCAAGATTTTAAAAAGATGATTGATAAATCGCTTGTTCCCCTTCAAAACCTAGGGAAAGAATTAAAACATAGTGAGAAAAAAATGGTACTAGCTGTTGATTCTTTTCGGAATCAAATAAAAAACATAAACGACCTTAAGGAAGCTTTCGACAGAATGATATCGCCTTTATTTTTTGATTTACATCAAAGCTTCGGTCTTCCAATCAATATATCTATTCAAGAAGCCAAAAAAAGGGGTTTAAAAGTTAATGAAAAAGTCCTTAAAAACGCGATAGACCAAGAAGCAAAGAAACACCAGGAAATTTCACGAAAAGGTGCTGATAAAAAATTTAAAGGCGGGTTGGCGGATGAAAGTTATGAGACAATAAAACTTCATACAACAGCGCATTTATTGTTACAGGCGTTACGAGAGGTTTTTGGCGAGCACGTCGTTCAGAAAGGTTCAAATATTACCCAAGAGAGATTAAGATTTGATTTCTCGTACTCAGAGAAATTAACTGACGAACAAATCAAAAAAGTAGAGGACTTAGTTAATAAAAAAATAAAAGATAAATTACCGGTAAGCTGTCAGGAAATGACATTAGAAGAAGCCAAAAAAAAAGGCGCAATGGGAGTTTTTGAAGAACGTTATGGAGATAAAGTTAAAGTTTACAGTGTGGGGGATTTTTCAAAAGAAATTTGTGGGGGACCCCATATTAAAAACACGCGTGAACTTGGCGAATTTAAAATAAAAAAACAAGAAAGCGTCGGTGCTGGAATTCGTAGAATAAAAGCCGTGCTTTTATAAATCAAATGATACAAAACATAAATAGCCCATCTTTTTTTTATTTTGTTCTTTCTTGTCTTTATTTTTTTACACCCGGTCTTATTACTAATATGATGGCGTCTTTAACTCGTCGAATTCCATTTCTTAAAAAATTTGACAAGCCTCTTGATTTTGGAAAGACGATAAACGGAAAAGTAATTCTTGGCGTTTCAAAGACATGGAGAGGATTTACTTTTGGTCCTCTTTTTGGTTTTCTGGTTATTTTTTTACAGGCTTATCTTTACCGCTATGATTTTTTCCAAAAGATTAGTTTTATAAATTATAATACTATTAATATTCTGCTTTTTGGTTTTTTGATGTGTTTTGGCGCAATGTTTGGCGATGCGTTTTTTTCTTTTTTTAAACGTCGTTTTAACATCAAGCCCGGCACTCCCTGGATACCATTTGATCAGTTAGATTTTGTTATTGGCGCTTTTTTATTTTTAACTCCATACTTAAATTTTTATTTGCATCTTAACTTTGGTATTTTGCACTGGGTTTTTATAATGGCAATATCTTTCCTTTTGCATGTTGTTACAAATAACATAGGTTATTACACTGGCATTCAGAAAAATAGATGGTAAAATATATTTATATTATTAATAAGAAACAAAAAAGTTATGCCAAAAAATAAAAAAATTGAAACAGGAGATAATTTAGAAGATACAGTCGAAGCAATAAAAGATAAATTTGGAGAGGGGGCTATAATGAAGCTTGGAGAGGTAAAAGCAGTTGATGTTGAGGCTATTCCTACCTCATCAATTACATTAAACCTTGCCCTTGGTATTGGTGGTTTTCCAAAGGGGAGAATAATTGAAGTTTTTGGGCCAGAAAGCTCTGGAAAAACAACTGTAGCATTACATGCAATCGCTGAAGTTCAAAAGAAAGGAGATATTGCGGCATTTGTTGATGCAGAACACGCCTTAGATCCTGATTATGGAAAAAGAATTGGCGTTAAAGTAAACGATCTTTTAATTTCACAGCCAGACACAGGTGAACAAGCCTTGGATATTGTAGAGACTCTCGTAAGATCCGGAAAAGTTTCTTTAATTGTTGTTGACTCGGTGGCTGCATTGACTCCTCGTTCTGAAATTGAGGGAGAAATGGGGGATCAGCAAATTGGATTACAGGCAAGATTAATGTCACAGGCTCTAAGGAAATTGACAGCAATTGCTGCAAAATCTGGAACTGCAATTATATTTTTGAACCAAACCAGAATGAAAATTTCAACATTTGGTTTTGGAAATCCAGAAACTACTCCTGGCGGTAAAGCCCTTAAGTTTTATGCATCAGTTAGGGTGGATTTAAGACCAATTGCAAAAATTAAGAGAGGCGAAGATATAGTTGGAAATCGCATTAAGGTAAAGATAGTTAAAAATAAAGTAGCCCCCCCTTTCAGGACCGGCGAATTTGATATTATTTATAATGAAGGTATTTCAAGATATAGTGATGTTATAAACGCCGGAGTAAAATATGGCGTTGTAAATAAAAAAGGGAACACTTTTGAATTTGAGAGTACAAAGCTTGGAAGTGGATTAGAAAAAGCAAAATCATTTCTTTCAGATAATCCTAAAATAGCTAAACAAATTGAGAAAAAAATTATAGAAAAATGGCAGCAGGAACGAAAAGAATAAAAAAAGAAAAATCAGCAGGCGCAATTATTTTTCGCAAAGGGGGTGGTAAAATTTACTACCTTCTTTTACATTATGAAGCCGGTCATTGGGATTTTCCCAAGGGTCATGTTGAGGAAGGCGAGAATGAAAAAACAGCCTCTTTAAGAGAAATTAAAGAGGAAACAAGTATAGAGGAAATTGATTTTATTGAAGGATTCCGGGAAAGGATAACTTATTTTTTTAAAGAAAGTTACAAAAAAAAGAAAGGGCCACTTATTTTTAAAGAAGTTATTTTTTATTTAGCAGAAACAAAAGACAAAGAAGTGAAAATTTCCCATGAGCACATAGATTTTGCTTGGTTATTATACGACGAAGCTTTTAAAAAAATAACCTTTAGGAATGCTAAAGAAATTTTAAATAAAGCTAATAATTTTCTTTTAGAATATAAATTTAGTCAACAGAAGATAGATTTCAAATAATAATAATGATGCTAGAAAAAGTAAAAACAAAAAAACAAGATTTTAAAAGATATAGAGGACTTATTAGTGAGGTTCTTTTTGCGGAAGTTAAAAAATTAGCAAGAAAATTGCGAGATTTAAAAGTCGTTCATGTAAATTCAACCCCAGAAGGCGGGGGAGTAGCCGAAATTTTAAAAACACTTGTTCCTTTAATGGAAAACGTGGGGCTTTGTGCAGAATGGTATACAATTCCGGGGGATGAGGAATTTTTTGATAAAAAGTTTCTGCATGATTCTTTGCAGGGCGCAAAGAAAAACATACCAGATGATTTTTTTGATTATTATCTTTCTCATTTAGAAAATATTGCAAAACTTTTTAATGATATTAAAGCAGATGTTTGGGTAATACACGATCCTCAACCTGCAGGATTGATTAAATTTGTGCCTCACATGCATCCTGCAATTTCTCGTTTTCATATAGATACTTCTTCTCCAAATAAAAAAACTTTTGATTTTTTTCTGCCAATTTTAGAAGCTTATGATAAAATAATTTTTAGCGCAGAAGATTTTGCTTGCAAGGAAATTCCAAAGGATAAAATTAATATTTTTCAACCAGCTATTGATCCTTTCTCACTAAAGAATAAAACAATGTCAAGCACTCAAATAAAAACTATACTTAAAAAATTAGGAATTAATTCAAAAAAACCTTTAATTTCTCAAATTTCAAGATTTGACCTATGGAAAGATCCTCTAGGCGTTTTAAAAGCATATAAAATAGCAAAAAAGAAAGTTCCAGAATTACAACTTGTACTCGCTGGTATTTTTTTAGCAAAGGACGATCCCGGAAGTGAGAAAATGTATAAAGAAATTAAAAAAAGAACAATTAAAGAGAAAGATGTTTTTTTATTTGGAGAACCCAAAACCACAAAAGGAATAGATGTAGATATTTTCGTGAATGTAATCCAAAGAGCATCAAATGTTGTTTTGCAAAAATCAATAAAAGAAGGATTTGGTCTTACAGTTACCGAAGCGATGTGGAAAGGGAAGGTTGTTATCGGTGGAAATATCGGAGGCATTAAAAAACAAATAAAAAATGAAGAAAATGGATTTTTAGTAAAGTCACCTGAGGAAACTGCAAAAAAAATTATAAAAATAATTGAAGATAAAAAACTTAGAAGAAAAATAGGAAGAAAGGCGAGGGAATCTGTAAAGGAAAATTTTTTAATGTCAAGACTACTAAGAGATTATCTTTCTTTATTTAGAGAAATAATGTAATTTTTATATTATGCGTTCCAATTTTAAAATAAGAGTCTACGAGATTGTAAAAGGGATAGACAGAGGTAAAGTGATGACATATAAAGAAGTCGCAGATGTTGCGGGATTTCCAGGGGCGTGGCGGGCTGTTGGCAGTGTTTTGAACAAAAATAAAAATCCTAAAATTCCCTGCCATAGAGTTATAAGGTCAGATGGGAAGCTTGGGGGTTATAATAAAGGGTTAGACCTTAAGAAGAAAATACTTCAAGAAGAAGATTTTAGGAATGAAATATAAAATATCAAAAAATCCGCTCCTTGGAGCGGATTTTTTATTTTTCTTTTACAGTTTCTATTATTTTTTTGAAAATTTCGGGATGATTTTTTGCAATTTCTGAAAGTATTTTTCTGTCAATTTCTATTTTTTTCTTTTTCAGAAGATTGATAAATTTACTATAAGAAAGGTTTTCTTTTCTCACAGCAGCATTAATTCTTATTTGCCAAAGACTTCTTCTTTCTCTTTTTTTTCTGCGTCTATCTCTGTATTGATATGACTTGGCATGCATTAAAGCTTCTTTAGCTTGTCTATATCTTGTTTTTCTTGACCATTTAAAACCCTTAGCTTCTTTTAAAGCTTTTTTTCTTTTTTTCTTTGCCGTTATTGATCTTTTTACTCTAACCATAGTATTTATTTTTTAGATTTTTTTCTGGGAGCAAATTTTAATGCCTGTTTAATTTTTTTTGCTGTTTTTTTGTCGAGCTCCACAAATTTTCTTTTTTGTCTGATTTGATTCCCTGTTTTTTTTGCTCTGAAGTGGTTTTGCCCTGGCATTCTATGCAAGACCTTTCCTGATTTTGTAATTTTAAAACGTTTTGTAATTGATTTTCTTGTTTTCATAATATTTTATTTCTTTGATATTATTATTTCCATTCCTCTTGGATTTCTTTTTATTTCACCCTCTTTTTTTAAGGGCATTTTTGTGTTTATATTTCCAAAAACAGTCTCGAGTTTTTCTCTTGCTAAATTAGATAAGGCTTTTTCTCTTCCCCTAAGGAAGACTTCGATTCTAGCTTTATAGCCCTTTTCTAAAAATTTCTTTGTTTGATTTATTTTAGTCTCAAGATCATGTTCAGAAATCCTAAGTGATATTCTAATATTTTTTAATTTTCCAATTTTTGCCCCTTTCCTTTTCTTTTTTGCTTTTTTTTCTTCCTGATACATGTATTTTCCAAGATCCATTACCTTACAAACTGGAGGATTACTGTTTCTTGAAATTTCTATTAAATCCAAACCACACTCCTTTGCATATTGGAGTGATTCTTCAAGAGAAAGAACTCCTAAATTTTCTCCTTCTTTGCCTATAACCCTAATTTCTCTTTCTGTTATTTGATTGTTGACCCTTGGTTTTCTCAGATTAGTATCTGTAATTACAAGCGTTAAAAGCTTTATTTGGAGATGGCGAGAGTTGAACTCGCGTCCAGAAAGTAATCAGCATAGAATCTACAGGTTTATTCCAGTTTTTTTATCGTAAACTTTGAACTGGACAAAAAATTTACGATTTTGCTTGTTCTTTTCGATAGACTTTTCCAAGCTAAAAAGTTATCTATCTTGAAATTATAAACCCCGTTTTTTTATCAAGAATCAAAAAACAGAGCACCTTGCTTAAAATTAAGCAAGAGATAAAGCTGGAACGCTAAATAGCGAAGCTACAGCGCTTTTTGCTTTTTGAATTAAGTTTGCACTTAATATTTTTTTGGGTTTTAAAGAGCCCAAACTCTACCTGCATCTATTTTGAAAAAAATTCTGTCGATTCCCATCACCCCCTTTTATAAATTTTCTTTCGTTTCTCTTTCCATCTCTCTTTTTATATCCCTTTCTTTCTTTTTTTCTTTTTTCTGAAATTTCTTTTTGCTTTTTGCAAGAGCTATCTCTATCTTTATTTTGTACCCCTTATTATATACCCGAAGAGGAATTAATGTCAATCCTTGTTGTTTTGATTTGCCGATTAAAGTGTTGATTTCTTTTTTCTTTAAAAGTAGTTTTCTTCTGCGTGTCGGCTCGTACTCTTTTGGCGTGTTTTTTGGCTGATATGGACTAATAGAGGCGTTTAACAAGTAAATTTCTCCCCTACTTTCAATTACAAAAGAGCCTCTAAGTGAAATTTTCCCATTTTTAATTGATTTTACTTCAAAACCAAAAAGCTCAATACCAGCTTCGTATTTTTCAATTATTTGATAATCAAAAAAAGCTCTTCTATTTTTTGCGAAAATTCTCATGTAGCTTATAATATTTTATCATCTAATAAAATATAACAAAAGAAACGTGTTAAAAGAAAAAAAATTGGGAAATATCGGAGAAGATATCGCAAAGGAATATCTTTTAAGTAAAAAGTATAAAATTTTAGAAAGAAATTTTAGGAGGCCTTGGGGCGAGATTGATATTATCGCAGAAAAAAACAAGAAAATTATTTTTTTTGAAGTAAAAACTCTTCGATATTTTTCTGATGAGTTCTATTTTTTACCAGAAGAGCAAGTTGGTTACCAAAAAAGAGTTAAAATTATAAGAACAGCAAGACTTTATCTTTCGGAGAAAAAAATTCCTAATGAATGGCAGATTGATGTAATTGGAATTCAATTTACTAAAGAGAATAAGTGCCGCCTAAGACACACAAAAAACGCGATTGTAGATTAAGAAAGTAGAAGTTCTTTTTATAAGATTTCTAATTTGTGTCTCTAAAATTGCGCTGGGCTTTAATTTACCTTCTTCTCCTGGAGGTGTTGTAGGAGTGGTGGTTGGTGCTGGCGTTGGAGTGGGAGTTGGCGTTGGAGTGGGAGTGGGAGTTGGAGTTGGAGTGGTTTTAGGTTTAGTTTTTTTAGTTCCAGTATTATTTTTTTTCTCCTCTTTTTCTTCGTCTTCCTGGAGAGAAAAACCATTAATCGGTTTTTCCCATCTCCAAAGTTGAGGATCATTTCTGTTTATTGAGTTTCCCCTTGGGTTATTTTTATCAAGATACCATAAAATACAATGTTTCCCCAGCAAGTAACCATCTAAAATTGCTTTTCCAGTTCTTACTTTTTTATATTGTGGGAACGCAACTTTTGATTCGTTTCTTGTTGCCTCTTTCATAAAGCTATTCCATACAGGGGCTGCTACATTTGAACCATCGGACCCGCGGTACATTGGCTCGTTGTGGTTATTTCCAATCCAAACACCAGTAACTAAATTTCGAGTATAGCCCACAGTCCAAACATCAGTTACTTTACCGTTTTTAGTTGCCGCAGTTCCTGTCTTTACCGCCGCCCATTTTCCTAAGTTTAAATAGGAACTCCATCCAAACATTGGCGATCTTAAGTTATTGTCAGAGAGAATGGAATTTATTTGTTGAGCTACTGTTTTATCAAGAACTTTCACTTTTGACGTTTTATTTTCCCATATTACTTTTCCGTTACGATCTTCAATTTTAACAATGTGGGTTGGTAGGATTCTGTAGCCTTCGGTAGCGAAAGTTCCAAACGCAGATACTAGCTCAAGCGGCACTATGCTTTTTCCGCCAATAGCCATTGAGAAATCAAGATTTCTTGAATCAATTTTTTCATCAAAACTATCTAGCATTCCCATGCTTTTTGCTACCTCGGCTGTATTTTTAACGCCAGCAAGATATAAGGTTTTAACAGCTGGTATATTAAGACTTTGTGCAAGTGCTTCTTTCATTTTTATTGGTCCTCTTTGTTTCGCGTCATAGTTGTCGGGTGAATAATTTCCAAAATCAGTCTTTACGTCCCACAGTATAGTGTCCGGGGTATAGCCCTTTTTAAAAGCAGAAGCGTAGACAATTGGCTTAAAAGCAGAGCCTGGCGACTGAAAAGAAAGGGACTGAGTCGGCGTCCATATATTTACTTGAGAGGTGGCGAAATCTCTTCCTCCGACCATCGCTAAAATTTCTCCGTTATTTGGATTTATCGAAA
>JAQUPA010000019.1 GCA_028716825.1 Candidatus Paceibacterota bacterium | reverse complement strand
TCAAGAGAAGCCTCTCCCCATTGACCTCGAAGTTTTGGAGACTTAAAAATTTCCTGAAAAGAAGAAACATCTTTTACTTTATCTTGGATTTGCTTTAAATTTTCTCTAATTTGAGTTGTTTCTTTGGTAAACGATTGAATTTGCCTATTCATTTCTTTTGAAGTACCGTTCTGGCTATCTCTTATTTCTTTTAACTGGCCAATCATTAAATCCGTTAATCTTCTTTCGAGGTCCTTTATTGCTTCATTTTGAGTCTGGTCCACCTCTTTTTTTTTATAAAAAAACAGGGCGAATATTAATGCCGTACTAAAAACCAAAACAAAAACTAAAACAATTAATTCTGTCATATAAAACACTTATATCTTATCAAAATTGAACTATAACCTCAAATAAAATAAACAATATATAAATTACAATCAAAATTTTTCCTTCTTTTTCTGAAATGTGCTCCTGGTGTCTAGCGAAAAAATAAAAAGCAGCAGCAGCAAGAAAAGTAAATAGTATCCCAGCAATAAAAGAGGAAAAACCAACGATTTTTATTGGGTGAATTAAGGCAACTGTTCCCAATATAAGGCTTGAGTTTACAACAACTGATCCCATTACGTTTCCAAGTATCATTTCTTTTCTACCTAACATTATTGATTTGATACCAAAAGTTAATTCTGGTAGGACGGTTCCAATGGCTACAAAAACAATACCAACAAAAACCAATGGTAACTTAATGTATTCTGCAAAATAAACTGTTGACCGAATAATCCCTTCTGCTGAAACTAAAAGTAAACCCAGGGAAAAAACAAAAATAAGAATATCAATAAAAAATCTTTTCCATAAACGAGCAGTTCTTCTTTTAAAAGTATCTCTAAAAACTTTTGTAAAAATCTCTTTTTGGGAAAAAACTTGATAGAAATAAAATAAAGTTACAATAATCAAAATCACAGCGTCAGCTCGAGAAATAATACCATCCAACAAGGCAATTATTGGTAAAATAGCTATAAAAGCTGTATATAAAGAATCTCTTTTGGCAACCGACGTTTCAAGGTCTAATCCCCTTGCTATAATTGCCCCTATTCCAATAACCAAAGTAAGATTGATTACATTTGCTCCGATTATATTACCCAAAGAAACCTCGGGAACTTTGTGTATAGCAGAAGTAATACCAACAAAAAATTCAGGAACCGAAGTAGCAAAAGCCATTAATATGAAAGAAACGACAAACTCTGTCCAACGCAAAAACTGGGAAATCCTTATTAATGCCTGAATCAGCCAGGAACCGGATTTTACCAAAAGAAAACAAGAACCCAAAAATATAATTATATATAGTATTATCTCTGGCACAAAATCTTATTTTAAAAAATATATTATTTGATAAATTATTCCTAACGCAAAAACTAAAATTAAAGGTAGGGTAAGGATTTTTACTTTAAGTGTCTCTTTTTTTATCTTCTGATACATAAAAATTATTAATATCCCTGTAATCCCAAGAAAAACAGCGCCTATAAACCCTATGATTTCTATAAAGTTTTGAAAACCAAGCAAAAAAAGCGCCAAAGGAACAAAACAAGTAAAAAACCAAGAAATATTTTTACTAATTTTAAAATCATAATGGAATACGTCCTTGAGTGTTAAGCCAAGCGCAACAAAAGAAGTGAAAGTAGTTAAGACTCCCAATAACAATCCTATTTTATAAATATTATTTCCCAAGATTCCACCAAGACACGTAAGAGCTGCGGGTGATACATTTTCCCCAGCAATACCCAAAATCATTATTATAAAAAATAAATAAACAACAGAGGGTATTATTATTGAAATAGCCGTTATCTTTTTTAATTGTTTTTTTTCTCTTCCAAGAATTTCTTCTGCCTGTGGAATTAATGCTGCTCCCCAAAGAGAATACAAAATTGGACCATATGGCAAAAATAAATCACTGGAATTAAACGCCACAGAAAGATTTACTCTTTTAAAGTGACTAATGCTTGGAAACACTAATAAACATAAAATCAAAATAAATAAAACTAATCCCCAAAATTCTATCTTTGAAATTGCCCTCACCCCAAAAAATATAAAAATAGACCCTAAAATAAAATATAAAATCACAAAAATAAAATCATTTCCACCTACAATAGGGATAAAAATCTCTCCAAGGAATTTTCCCCCAACTATTAAATATGCAAGGAGAGAACCAATAAGGCTGCCAATAACAGAAATACTTGTTAGACTTGAGCCAATCTTACCAAGATATATTTTCGCATAACCCGAAAATCTCAAAAAATCAGGTGTCTTGAGCGCAACTTCACTAAAAAGTAAATGGATAACTAGAACTAATCCAATTATGATTAAAAAATAAAAAATTGTAATTGGCAAACCCACTTGAGCTGTAATATAAGGAAGTGAAAACAAACCAACACCAATTATTGTTCCTGCCAGAAGACTAGTTGAATAAATATATTTTTTTATTTTTTCTTCCATAGTATTATTTTTTTTGAAATATTTTCTGTGGTAAACTCACTAAAAGAGAAAATACTAAAGGAGGTATTAAAACAAAGAAAATACTAGATCCAACCAAAACCGAATAAAGTTTATTTTCTAAAATACCAAGATCGTAAAGAACTCTTATTAAGACTATACTAGTACTAAATTTTACACAAAAGCTGATACCCAACAAAAATGCATTTCTCGTCCCCAATTCTTTTCTTGTTACAAAAAAACTTGCCAAAATGTTAGAAAGAGTTACTGCGGCAACAATAACTAAAATTGGAATGGGATATTCAAGAATATATTTCATATTAATACTTGATCCAACCCAAACAAAAAATAAGGGCCCAAAAAGACTATAGGCAAAGGTTTTTATTTCGTGCTCCACCTCTTCAAACCGTTCTTTTAATTTTATAAAACTTCTTATTAATATACCTCCAATTATTGCAGTTATTGCTGTTGCCTCTGCGTTTTTACCGATAAAAAGAAAAAGAAAGAAAATTGCAAAAACAAAAATAAAAATTGCCTGAAGATCTAAATCTTCCAAAAAATCTCTAATTCTTTTTTTAATTTTCCACAAAAGAAGAAATATCAAGACAAAACCAAGAACGTAAAATAAAATTATTCCAAAATCAATATTTATCTTTGATGTCGCCCCTAAATAAACACTTATTAAAATTACACCCAAAAACTCTAATAAATTATCAAAAACCCCTATTTTTAAGATGCTTTGTCCTAATTTTGTTTTAAGTAATCCGCATTTATCTAAAATTGGCAATAAAATTTCCTCCCCCACTGTTGCAAAAATTAAAGCTATAACTAAAGCTATTATCCATCCATAGCCAAAAATAAAATGAAACAAAATACCATCAACCAAAGCCTCTAACAAAACAATTAAAATCGTGGATTTTATTATAAAAGAGCCAGTCTTTTTAATGTTTTTAAAGTCTATTTCAAATCCTATTAAAAAAAGCAAAAAATACATTCCAAGATTTGCTAAAAAAATAAAATTTTCAGAAGAAATTACCCCATAAAATGGATTTTTTATAGCTAATAAAATACCAAAAAGCAAAGGAGCAAACATTGGTGGTATTTTGATTTTTTCAAAAACTCTACCCAAAAAAAATGAAAAAAGATAAACAACTGCTAAAAAAATAATAATATCTGTCATGTTTTATTTTTTCTTTTTAACTATAAAGCGCCATTTTATAAATTCAATAAATAACACCGTAAGCAGTGCATTAACAATCAAAAATATCCAGCTTTTTAAGCCTAGAGTAACTGTATGGAATAAATTCTGAAGAAAAGGAACATAAATTACAGAAATAAAACCCAAAAGGGTAAAAATCGCAGCAATATTTAAAACTTTATTTGAAAAAGGGTTAATTTTCCAAATATTCCTTTTTAAGTTTTTATAAGAGAAAATAACAAATCCCGTATCAACACTAATTACTCCAAAAATCATTGTTCTTGCATAATCAAGTCCTAAATTTAAATGCTGCCAGAAAAACCAAAAATAAAAAATACAAATAAAATTAAAGATAACATTTCCTATTGTTAAAAACAACATTTCTCTTGTAAAAAGAGACGACTTTTGGGGAGTAGGTCCTCTTCCCATAACGCCTTTCTCTTTTGGTTCAAAAGCATATGCAATATTAGGAAAAGTATCTTCTACCATATTATTCCAAAGGATTTGAACTGGTAAAATTGGAAGTGGCCATCCGAAAACAACGGTTGAAAATCCAACTAAAATTGCTGTCGTGAAAGAATCGGCAAGGGTATATGCTATCCCCTTTCTAATGTTGTCTAAAATTACTCTCCCTTGTTCAACTGCTTTTACAATAACAGAAAAACTATCTGTTAAAAGCACTAAATCAGAAGCTTCTTTCGCAACATCAGTTCCAGAACCAAGAGCTATACCAATGTCAGCACTTTTTATTGCTGGAGCATCATTCACACCATCTCCGGTCATTGCGACAACCTGTCCTTTTTCCTGCCAAGCATCAATTATTTTCATTTTATGGCGGGGTTCAGCTCTCGCATAAATTTTTATTTTCTTTACTATTTTCTTAAATTTTTTTTCTGATAATTTTTCTAATTCCTGCCCCTCAATAATTTCACTTTCTTTTACTTTCATGCCAACTTCTTCTGCTATATTTTTTGCGGTCTTTTTATGGTCTCCAGTAATAATAATTGACTTGAGGCCAGCTTTCCGACAAATTCTCATCGCTTCTCTAACGTCTCCTCTTAAAGGATCACTTAAAACTACAAAACCAACTAAAACTAAATTATTTATTTCTTTAGTAAGATTAATTTTTTCTTCTGTTTTTGCTTGTATTTCTTTCTTTGCCAAGGCAATAACTCTATGACCTCTTTCTGTAAAATCATTTAATTTCTCTCTAAAAAAATTAATATTTTTTTCGTCCAATTCAATAATACCACTTTCTGTTTGAACTTTTTTGGAAACTGATAATATTTTTTCTGGAGAACCAGAAACATATAATAAAAATTTGTCTGGGTTTTTATGTAATGTTGCTTGAAATTGATTATCTGAAGAAAAAGGTAATCTTTTTATTAATGGCATCTGTTTTTCAAGTTCTTCTTTTTTATATCCTCCTTTAATGCCGACTGAAACCAATGCCTTATCTGTATCCTCTCCTCTTATAATAATTTTCTTTCTATTGTTATACTCAATAAATCCCTCATTACACAAAGAAGCTATTTTAAATATTGACTCATATGGTTCTCTGTTCTTATTTATCTCTGTTTTATCTGGAAAAATAGAGCCTGAAATCGTAAAAATTTCTGAAAGCGTCATCTTACCCTTTGTAAGCGTCTTTGTCTTATCACTGCAAATAATAGATGTTGACCCAAGGGTTTCTACCGAAGATAATCTTCTTACAAGGCCTCTTTTCTTTAAAATTTTCTCCATGCCTATAGCAAGAATAACTGTCATGGTAATTGGAAGAGCTTCGGGAATTGCCCCAACAGCAATGGCAATAGAAGCTTCAAACATTTCCAAAGTATTTCCTTTTCTTAAGGTGCCGGCAATAAAAATAAGAAGACATATCGCAATAATAACAATTGTAATTTTCTTACTAAAATCTAATAATTTTCTTTGAAGTGGTGTTTTTTCTTCTTTTGTTTCCTGTAACATCTGAGCAATCTTGCCTGTTTCGGTTTCTGCACCGGTTGCAACAACAACAGCCTTTCCTTCCCCTCTTTCTATTGTACAGCCAGCATAAACCATATTGTCTCTATCAGCCAGGGGCGTATTTCCCGGCAGTACTTCATTTTTTTTCTTTGCTGCTAACCATTCACCCGTCAAAATAGCCTCAGAAACTCTTAAGTCTTGTGTCTCAATTAATCTTACGTCCGCAGGCACTTTATCTCCCTCTTTTAATAAAATAATATCTCCTGGCACTAATTCTTCTTGAAAAATTTCCTTATTAAAACCTTCTCTTTTAACTACTGTTTTTGTTTTTAAAATTTTCTTTAGTTTTATTATGGTATTTGAAACTTTATTTTCTTCCCAAAAACCAAAAATAACACTAATAATTACAGCAGCAAATATAACAATAGAATCTTGTTTTGTTTTTGTTAAAAATAAAAGCACTACTCCTGCCAAAAGTAATATGTAAATTAAAGGACTCTTAAATTGTTCAAAAAATATCTGTATACGGGAAGGAAGTTTTTTTTCTGGAATTTGGTTCTCTCCGATTTTTTTTCTACGTAAAATAACCTCTCTTTCGGAAAGACCACTTTTAAAATCAGTTTTTAATTTTTTTATAGTGTTTTCAACAGAGAAAGAATACCAATTCATATTTTAGTTATTTTACCATAAAAAAATAGCTTTTAAAAAGCTAGCAAAAAGGAGTGGGAGGTGATAGTTGTTTATTTTTCGCAGGTAACCCTTTCTTTATTTCCTCTCTTCTCCTTTTTGTCGGGATAGATTATCTTTTCCAGCTTTTCTTCCCAGTCTTCCAAAAAAGCCTGGTCCGACTTAAGAACTTCCTTCCTTAGCGAGATTATTTCCTCTTCGGAGAACCCAAAGAGGCGTGCTTCTTCGTCATCCCTTTTTATTTGTTCCATTGTAATTCTGTTAAGAATAAAAGGGTAAACGATCTTCTCGATAAGAAATTGTTCTTCGTTGTTTCGAGGACCTTTCTTGTCTATTATCCTTTTTACTTCTCGTAACATTACTTCGCCGCTTCTATGTGCTTCTTTTTTCTGTTTGCCGTCAGACGAAGACGAAAAATGTCTTTTATGTACCATCGCGTCTCACCCTCTTTCTCTTTAGATTTATAACTATCACCTCCCATAAAAGGAGCAAAAAACCTGCTTTAATTTTATTTTATCAAAAATCTTTTAAATTAAAACAAATCAGCCGAGGCGCAATGCCTCGGCTGAGAAGAATTCAAATGTACTGATTAAGATGGGGGCGGATTCAGAGCTCTTACGCTCTTTATAGTTCCTCCTCTCATCTTTAGATGAAGAACTGCTGGACAGATGCTGTTTGAGCAGGACACAATCAGGGGAGAATTTGATTCTCCGTCCAGATCTTCCTCTCCGCATTTTACGTTAACTTCTGCCCCGCAAAGACAGCAACGACAAGAAATCTTTGCCATTCAACAATCACTCTCCTTTCCTGTTATGTATGATATTCCAAGCCAAACAAAAAACGTGCTTGTTTTGCACGTTTTCTATTTTATGTTTAAAAATCCAAAATGTCAATATTATCAAGAACTTCTTTTTTCTTTTAATCTTATCCATGAATACAAAACTGGTGGAGCAATAAATATTGAAGAATAAGTACCAAAGAAAATTCCAATAATTAAAGCAAGGACGAATGGAAATAGTGTTTCTCCCCCAAAAAATAATATTGCAAAAAGAGGTAAGAGTGTAGTGATTGAGGTAAAAAGCGAACGAGCAAAAGTTTCCTTAATGGATATATTTACTATATTGCCGAATGTTTCATCCTCTCTAACAATGTGTTCTCTTAGCCTGTCAAAAATTACAATTGTGTCATTAATTGAATAACCAAGAATTGTAAGAAGTGCCGCGACAAAAGGAATATTAACTTCAATCCCTAAAAATTTTCCGAAAAGAGCAAAAGCACCACATGTAATTAAAATATCGTGAAATAAAGCAATTAACGCCGCAATAGCATATTGCCAAGAAGGTATTGGTTTTGAAACTTTCCTAAATGCTGATGCAACATAAATTGTAATAAAAAATAAAGCCAAAATTAAAGCAATCATTGTACTACGTCTAAGCTCTTTCCCAACAACAGAACCCACCATTTCAAATCTTTCTTCAATGACTTCATCCTTCCCACCCAAAGTATCTATTATTTCTTGATGTTCCTCTTCTGTTATATTTTTTGCCCTTAAAATTATTCCTTTCTCACCAGATTCCTGAAGGGTAAAATCTGTTCCTAAAACTGAATTAATTTCTTTTCTTAATTCAGAAATCTTAGGCTCCTTTTGTATAAACTTTAATTCTAAAAGACTTCCACCAGTAAAATCAACTCCGAGCTTAAAACCCCACGCAAAAAGAAAAATTACGCTTGTCAAAATAAGTAATCCTGAAAATATAAAATAAAATTTGGAATATTTAACTATGTTCATATTTTTATCTTGTCCAAAGTTTTTCTAATTTACCCAATTTTGTATTGCTAAACGTTTTTATATAAAGCTTTGTAATTATCATAGCCGAGAACATACTAACAAGAACGCCAATTCCAAGGACTAAAGCAAAGCCCTGGACAAAACCAGAAGAAACTAAAAATAAAATTAAGCAAGTAATTAAAGTTGTGATATTACCATCACGAACTGCGGTCCAGGCACGTGAAAAAGCATTGTTAATTGCAAGATCAAAACTTTCTTTCTCTTTTAGTTCTTCTTTTAGTCTTTCAAAAACTAAAACATTGGCATCAACCGCCATACCCAAAGATAAAACAAAGCCCGCAATACCTGCCAAAGTAAGGGTGACCGGAATTAACTTAAATAAAGAAAGTATAAGAACTCCATAAAAAAGCAAGGAAAACGATGCAAAAATACCGGATAATCTATAAAATAAAATCATAAACAAAATAACAAGCAAGAAACCAATTACACCAGCATTAACACTTTTCTCAATAGAAACTTTTCCCAAAGAAGGGCCGACTGTCTGCTGCGAGATAAGTTTTATAGGAACTGGCAAAGCCCCTGCACTCAAATTCCTTGCTAATTCTTTTGCTTCCTCAATCGTAAATTGTCCTGTAATTTGAGCTTTGCCTCCAGAAATTTCTTCTTGTACGGTAGGCGAGGAAATCATCTGGTTATCAATATATATAGCAAGGGTCTTACCTTTGTTCTTTTTTGTAAGGTCTCTGAAAAGTTTTGCGCCCTCTGCATTAAATTCAAGTGAAATATACGGTTCAAAAGTATTTTCACTAAAATCAACTTTTGCTGATTTTAAATACTTTCCTGTAAGCTCTGTTGGTGTATATAGAGGTAGATAATCAACAACATCTTCTTTCTTTACCTTCTTTCCTGTTTGTTTCTCAACCTGTTTTATTGTCTCTTCAATTTGCTCTGGGGGCAACATATTTAATATTTTCTTTTTTTCTGCATCTGACATTTCTTCTCTAAATTCCAAAAATGGTGTCTTCCCTATTTCTTTAATAGCCTCTGCCGGATCATCAATTCCTGCAAGCTCAACAATTAAACGATATCCTTTTGAAGTTTGTTCGGTTTGAACCACGGGCTCCTGAACTCCAAAAAGATTAACTCTTCTTTCAATTACATCGCGAAGCCCATTTGCAGATTCTTCCCAATCTGCTTTTTTAATTCCACTCAAGTCTGCCTCATATAAAAGATGAGTCCCTCCTTGTAAATCAAGCCCAAGCTTAAAGGGTTTTTCAAATTGTTCTGGAACTGGAAGGTTTATTTTTTTTGCAATATTGCCAGGAATTGCAAAAAGACCGCCAACGACGGTTATTGCCAAAACTAAAATAACTAATATCCAATCTCTAAGCATAAGTTAAAATTATAGC
>JAQUPA010000018.1 GCA_028716825.1 Candidatus Paceibacterota bacterium | reverse complement strand
CTCTAAGATTTTATCTCGTTCTTTGTAAATTTTTACTCTTTGCTTGTTTAAAACGTCGTCATAATCTAAAAGGTGTTTTCTTGCGTCAAAGTTAAAACCCTCAACCCTTGCCTGAGCTGACTCAATAGAGTTTGAGATTATTTTATTTTCTATTGGAATATCGTCGGGTATTTTAAAACGCTCTATTAAGGATTTCATTCTATTCCCTCCGAAAACTCGGGCTAAATCATCCTCAAGAGAGATAAAAAATTGGGAAGAACCAGAGTCTCCTTGTCTGCCTGCTCTTCCACGAAGCTGATTATCAACACGACGGGCTTCATGCCTTTCTGTGCCAATAACATGGAGCCCCCCTATTTTTTTAACCTTCTCTGCATCTTCTTTCTTTGGAGGATTGCCGCCAAGAACAATGTCAACGCCACGTCCTGCCATATTAGTTGCAACTGTCACTGCCCCAGGTTTTCCTGCCTGAGCTATAATTTCACCTTCTTTTTGATGATTTTTTGCATTTAAAATTTGGGAATCTATTCCTTTAATTTCTAAAAGTTTCCCGAGATATTCGTTTTTTTCAATGCTTGTTGTACCAACCAATACTGGCTGTCCTTTCTTGTTTCTTTTTTTTATCTCTTCAACAATAGCCTTATACTTTGCTTTTTCTGTCTTGTAAATTCTATCTGGCAAATCTTCTCTTATCATTGGAAGATTAGTCGGAATAACAACAACATCAACGCCATAAACACTTTGAAATTCTTCAGTCGAGGTAGCTGCGGTTCCCGTCATCCCGGAAAGTTTTTTATACATTCTAAAATAATTCTGCAAAGTCACTGTCGCTACAGTTTCAGATTCTGGTGGTATTTCAACCCCCTCTTTCGCTTCTACTGCTTGATGTATGCCGTCTGACCAACGTCTACCAGGCATTAAACGACCCGTAAATTCATCAACTATAATCACTTTTCCTTCCTTTATTACGTAGTTTTTATCCTTTAAAAATAATCCATGAGGACCATCTTTGACTCTAAGCGCATTATCAATATGATGAGTCGTTACAATATCTCCCTCTACCCAAGGATTATAACCTCCTAATTTTTCTATAATTTTCTCCTGACCCTTGTGCGTTAAAATAGCTGCTCTCATTTTCTCGTCTACTTCATAATCCTCCTCTTCTTTTAAATCTCTCACTATTTCAGCAAATTTATAATACTTTTCCGAGGCTGCCTCAGCAGGAGAAGAAATAATCAATGGAGTCCTTGACTCATCAATTAAAATAGAGTCAACTTCGTCAATTATTGCAAAATTAAATCCCCTTTGCACTTTTTCTTTAATGTTAAAAACCATATTGTCACGAAGATAATCAAATCCAAATTCGTTATTTGTCCCATAAGTAATATCTGCTCTATATGCTTCTCTTTTAGAAACGGGGCGCAAGAAATCTTCAACAACTTTAAAGCTGCCGAGTTCATCACGAACCTCATCTTTTTCCTCGTCTGATTTTTTATACCCAGGATCATATAAAAAACTCTGTTCATTATTAAGACATCCCACAGATAAACCAAGTAAATTATAAATCTGACCCATCCAAACAGTATCACGACGAGCCAAATAATCATTAACAGTAACAAGATGACATCCTTTCTCTTCGAGCGCATTTAAATAAAGAGGTAAAGTTGCAACTAAAGTTTTACCTTCCCCGGTTTTCATTTCAACAATATTACCTTGATACATAGCAATACCACCCATTAATTGGACATCAAAGTGGCGCTGTTTTAGAGTTCTTTTTGCAGCTTCTCTCACTAAAGCAAAAGCACCAGGAAGAATGTCGTCTAAGTTATTATTCTCTTTAAGTTTTTTTTTAAATTCTCTTGTTTTTTTCTTTAACTGACCATCAGAAATATTCTCGAATTCTTTTTCGAAAGAATTTATCTCATCAATAATTGGCTTATTTTTTTTAAAATATTTTTCGCTTGGATCTCCAAAAATTTTTTTAAGGAAAGACATAAATTTTATATTTTATTATACATCTTTTTTACTAAAATAGAGGGCAACACAATGCCCTCGAAAAAAGTTTAAATTTATCTTTTATGGAATTAATTTAATTATTTAGAAAATAGCTCTTCTGTTTTCTTTTTCGTTTTTCCGTTGTCTATCAATGTTGATTTCTTTATACTTCTTAAACTCTCCTTTTAATTCGTCTCTTGCTTCATTAATTGCTAAATAAATATCCTCTCTTGTGGCTTCAGCTCTTAGAAATTTATTTTTCAAATGAATATTTACTTCTGCTCTGAAGATTTTCCCCTTGTTGTGATGATCTGTAATTTTTTCTATTTCTATTTTCGCTGTGAGTGGCAGATCAGTATTTATATATTTTTCAGTACTTCCTATTCTATCTTTAATATAATCCTCTAACTTCGGATTTAACTTTATTCGCGTTCCTTTTATAACAAATCTCATATAATTTTATATTTACTTATATAATATTTAATTTAAATAAACAACCCCGCTAAAATATAGTATCTGCGGGGCTGCTTTAAAACAGACCAACTATTTCTTTTTTCTGCGAGCTCTTTTCGTGGTCTTTTTTTTAGCAACTTTTCTCTTTGTTGTTTTTCTTTTTGCAGGTTTTCTTTTTTTCGTTGCTTTTTTTCTTGCCATTTTTTTATCTCCTCGTATCGAGAAGAAAATAATATTTATTTGAATAGTCGGCCTCCACTATTTCTATTCTTTATTTAATTATAATCACCTCTTCTTTAAGTTCAATATCAAACTTCTTTTTTACTTCTCCTTTAATAAAATTTATTAAAGAAATTATATCTTTTGCTTTAGCATTATCATAATTTACAATAAAATTTGTATGCTTTTCAGAAATTTTAGCACCTCCAACTCTTTTTCCTTTAAGCCCCGCTTTATCTATTATATAAGCAGCGGGCACCTCTGCTTTTTCTTTAAACTCAAAAAATCTCTCAAGCAATGAATTTTCTATGTCTTTTGTCTTGATATTTTTAAAAATACTTCCTGCAGAAGGCTGCCCTAGAGGATGATGCTCTTTTCTATAAAGAATATGCTCTCTTATCACCCTTCCTATTTCTCCCTTTTCTTTTTTTTCTAAAGAAAAAATACCAGAAGAGATAATATATTTTTTTGTTTTTTTAAAAATTGAATTTCTATATGAGAATTTACAATCTTTACTTGAAAATCTTTTCTCTTCTAATGTCTCTTTATCAACAGCTAAAACTTCTTTTATATTATTTTTTACCTCGCCACCAAAAGCCCCAGCATTTCCAAAGATTGCACCACCAACAGTACCAGGAATTCCAGCTCCCCACTCAAGACCACTTAATGATTTTTCTTTACAAAATAAAATCAGTTTCAAAAAAACAATACCAGCCCCTGCAATAACTTCATTTCCCTTAAAATTCAATTCTCGATTTTCTATTTTTATTATAACGCCATTATAATCACTATCAGAAAATAAAATATTACTTCCTCCTCCTAAAATAAAAAATGGAAGTTTTTTTTCTTTGGTCCATTTTACAGCTCCTTTAATCTCATTATCGTTTGACGCTTTTATAAAATACTTAGTCCGACCCCCTATCTTAAAAGTGGTAAAATCCTTAAGAGAAACTTCTTCTTGAATATTTAACATAAATAACCTAAAACGGCGCGGAGGGAGTTACTCCAATTCTAAAGTCTTTTGTGAGTGCGTGCCCCTCCACACCATTATTATTTTATAATCTAAAAAAATTAAATGCAATGCTTTATTCGATAAAGGACTTGACTTTTTGCGATTTTTTTGCTAATATATAACTGTGAGTGTATATCCTCTTTTGAGGAACTCTAACTAAAGTCGGCAAGAAGCCTTGGAAAATTCCATGGCTTTTTGCTTTTTAAGACATAAATAATCAATATTTAAGAAACTTTTTTTCTTATCTGATAAGCTTTATACCAGAATTTTTTTAGTATAAAATCTCTTCCCTTCGGATATTTAAATTCTTCACCGCCAAACCCTCTTTTAAATCTTGTAATCCCCGGCCATTTTTCTTCATCTATTCCCCAAAAATCATATTCTAAAAAACCCATATTTTTCGCATCAGAAATTTGCTTCCAGTGAAGCAAGTGAGGAGCCATAAATTTTCTATATTTATAATCTGAAACTCCGTGAATATAATTCGCTCTTTTACCAAAATAAATTAAAATATTTGCTGCAATAATTTTATCTTTATATTTTGCAATATATAAAATCGTATTATCTAAAGATAGAAGATATTTATAATGACTTTTTGAAAATGATTTAAAACCACCTCTCTTTGAGGTTTTATACAAGAGTTTACAAAAATAATTTAAACATTCTATCTTTTTTTCTTTACTCTCATATTTTTTTATCTCCACTCCTCTCTTTTGCGCTAATCTAATATTATATCTTGTCTTTGGGTGAAAATTTTTAAATATCTCTTCTGTTGAATTTTTTAATGACAAAATCAAAGTTTCTTTAGGTTGCACCCTCCTTTCAGATTTTATAAGCTTATCCATCTTAGGTAAAACATTTGTTGGCTCTATGTTCAGAAATACAGAATTTTCTTTTTTTCCGATCTTCTCTATTTCCTTAAAAAACAAAGTTAAAATTTTCTTCTTATCTTTTAAAAATAAAGTTGATTTAAAACAAGGACCAAAAGGAATATACAAAAGACTCTTTTTCATGGGGAAAATCTCTTTTTGAACTTGCGCCGCAGCAAGAATTCCTTTTTCCCTCTCAATAAAAAGACGCCAAACTTTTTTATTTTTCATTTTTTCAAAATTTCCAAAATCCCAAGATTGTAAAAAACTACCATCATTTTCCGTTAAAAATTCATCCCATTCTTTTTGATTTTCGGCAAAAAAAATTTTCATTGGTTATGTGTTATAATTTACCCTGCCAAATAGTTATAATAAATTTAACAGGATGAAATATAATCATATCATAAACTTTTATGAAATTTAATCTCAAAACAGATTTAGAATTGATAAAATCGCAAAAAGAGGCCGTAAATAAAATAACAAAAAATCTGAAAGAAAAAGAAAAACATAACGTGCTCTTGGGTGTTACGGGATGCGGTAAAACTTTTATTATGGCAAATGTAATTGAAAAGATTCAAAAACCAACTCTTGTAATAAGCCATAATAAAACTTTAGCTGCCCAGTTATATCAAGAATTTAAAGATTTTTTTCCAGAAAACTCTGTCCATTATTTTGTATCTTATTATGACTATTATCAACCAGAAGCATATATTCCGCAGACCGATACTTACATTGCAAAAGATGCAAAAATAAATGATGTAATTGACAGACTACGCCATGAAGCAACTCAAGGGATATTGTCCAGGAACGATACCATTATTGTTGCCTCTGTTTCTTGCATATACAACATTGGCTCTCCTGAAAATTATAAAAATATTTCTTTTTTGATTAAAAAAGATCAAAAAATTCAAAGAAAAGAATTGTTAAAAAATTTAATAAAGCTTCAATACGAAAGAAATGAAATTGATTTTTCCGCGGGAAAATTCAGGGTAAGGGGCAATATTGTAGAAATATTCTCCCCTACTGGTGAGGAAATAATTAAAATTGAACTTTCAACGAATGAAATATCAAAAATATTTTTAAATGGAAATGCAAAAAATCCGGACGGGAAATTTTCAGAAATAAAAAAATACAGATTTTTCCCTGCTAAATTTTGGGTAACACCTCCAGATAAAAATCCATTGGCAATTTCAAGTATTAAGCTTGAACTCGATGAAAGATTAAAAGAATTAAAAAAACAGAAGAAATTATTTGAAGCAAAAAGATTGGAAAGGCAAGTGAATTATGATATCGAAATGATAAAAGAGACCGGTTGGTGTAGTGGTATCGAAAACTATTCAAGACATTTTGAATTTAGAGAGCCCGGGAGTCCGCCATTTTCTTTACTAGATTATTACCCAGGGGATTTTTTGATTTTAATAGATGAATCGCATATGACAATTCCCCAACTTTATTCAATGTACAGAGGCGATAAAGCAAGGAAAGAAACTTTAGTTGAATATGGTTTTCGCCTACCCTCTGCCCTCGATAATAGACCCCTTAAATTTGAAGAATTTGAAAAAAAAATCAATCAAGTCAGTTATATTTCAGCGACTCCAGGAAAATACGAAATAGAAAAAATTAAATCTAAAAAACAAAAATTGCTTACCGAGGTCTTAATAAGACCAACGGGACTCCTTGATCCTAAAATTGAAATAAGGACAACCGAAAATCAAATTGAAAACTTAATCTCGGAAGTTCAAAAAGCTGTAGACAAAAAAGAACGAGTCCTTGTAACGACGCTAACAAAAAGACTTGCAGAGGATTTGTCGGATTATTTAGAAGAAAAAGGTTTTAAGGTTCAATATTTACATTCCGAAGTTAAAACCCTAGAAAGACCAGGAATTTTACGAGATTTGCGTGAAGGAAAATATGATATATTAGTGGGTATAAATCTTTTGCGTGAAGGCCTTGATTTGCCAGAAGTTGCCTTAATTGCAATTTTAGATGCTGATAAAGAAGGCTTTTTAAGGAATGAAACTACATTGGTCCAAACAATGGGAAGAGCTGCGCGACATCCAAATGGGAGAATAATAATGTATGCGGATGAGATTACAAATTCAATGAAAAATGCAATAAAGGAAACTGAAAGAAGAAGAAAAATCCAAGAAAAACATAATAAGGAAAATAATATTACGCCCCAAGCAATAAAGAAAGCAATTCGAGAATGGGATTTTTCAAAAGCAAAAAAAGAAATTACAGATATTAGCGAGTTAGCTAAAATTACGGATACAAATTTTTTAAAAAAAGAAATGCAAAAAGCAGCCCAGGAACTTAACTTTGAAAGAGCTGCAAGAATTAGAGATGAAATTAAAAAAATAGAAAAGAGATAGAAAAATTTTTATTTCAGAAATAAATTTAATCCAATATAAACAAAAATACTAAATATAAATCCGAAAATAAAATATATTGGTTTTCTATATCTTTTTGCCATCGGATAAAGTTCGTGAACTGAAATAAAAATCATACATCCCGCAGCAAAAGCAACAAAAAAGGGATTAAATTTCGGCGCAACAGAAACTGCAATCAATCCTACCACGGCACCGAATGGCTCTGCGAGAGCAGAGATTATCCCAAGCTGGATTAATCTTTTTTTGTTTTTTGCAATCACCAACGGCACTGCCATTACAAACTCTTCTGGAAAATTATGCAGTGCAATTGAAATTGCAACTAAAATTCCCAAAGTAGGAGCTAAAATATAACTATTTGCCAAAGCAAATCCCTCTGGAAAATCATGTAAAATAATTCCTATAGCCACAAGATAAGCGGCCTTGATTCGCCAATTTAATTTGCCTTTTTCTTCAATAAAATGAGTATGAGAAAAAATATAATCTAAAATGAAAATAAAAAAAGCTCCCGATATTAGAGCTAAAAAAGTATTTAGAACGCTAGATAATTTTATTGATTCTGGTATAAGTTCAAAGAAAGAAATTAAAAGCATTATACCAACAGAAAATCCTATACCGAGAGCAATTTTTTTCTTGCTTTCTTTACAAAAAAAAGCAAGAAAAATCCCAAGTAGAGTAGAAACTGCGGAAAGAAAAGACAATAAAATTATTGCAATATAATTTTGCGACATCATTTTATTATCCTAATTGCTTTCCCCTTGATCAATGCTTCGGTAATTTTTTTATAAGCAGAAGATAAAATTCTCTGAAATGTACTTTGGGAAGTGTGCATTAACTTTGCACATTCAACCTGTTCTAAGTCCTTTATATTTTTTAATCTTAAAGCCTCTAATTCTTCATGACTTAAATGAATAATTTCTAAAAACCTCATTGGCACGCCCTGAGGTTTAAAATAATTAACATTTGGTCTAAATCTTATTCTTCTGCAAAGTTTCGGTCTTGGCATTTTTACTATTTATAGAGAGCTTATCGAACTACTCTCTTTTTAAGTTTATATTACATTTAGGACATTTTAAAGATGAACATGGAATTCCTCTTTTATGTGGTGCTTTATAACCACATTCCGGACAAATACAATTACCTACAGGACCTTGACCAGTGGCTTCTTTAACTTCTTCCTTGAATTTCCCTCGTCTTTGCCACCCAAATCCCCTACCAAAATCAGGCTTATAAAAGTTTGTTGTGATGTCATGGCTTTTAATTTGAATAGCAATATATTTTAAATTTTCGATTTTTTTTGTAAGCTCTTCTCTTAAATTATTTGAAATGTTGTTTGCTTTCTCCACACTTAAATCATTTGGTAATTTTATTTCAAGGTTAGCAGTAATAGCAGATCCTTTCTTTTGAGTTTTTAAAGAATTGACTTCGATATTCTGTTTTTTTGCAATTTTTTTTATTTTATCTTCTGTTCCCTGGTCAGCCGAAACATCAAGTAATGAACCCATAGCTTCTTTCCCAATTAAAAAAGCTTCTTTTATTATATAAACACCCATTAATATAGCCAAAACAGAATCAGCATAAGACCAATATTTTGTTAAAAAAAGCCCAATTAAAATTACTAAAGATGTATAAACGTCAATTCTTGAATGTGTCCCATCTGAAAGTAAGCTAACAGAACTTTCTTTCTTGCCATAATGAATTTTTAGCCTAGACATTATCTCATTTGCCACAACTGAAAATATCATTATTCCAAATGCAAGGTAGCTGACCTGAATAGTTTTTGTTTCAAAAAATCCTTTATAAGCGTCATAAATAATTCCGATGCCTGTTACTAAAATAAACAGGGT
This sequence comes from Candidatus Paceibacterota bacterium, assembly GCA_028716825.1. Lineage (NCBI taxonomy): Bacteria > Bacillati > Minisyncoccota > Minisyncoccota bacterium. The sequence goes on along the minus strand of JAQUPA010000018.1, from coordinate 1,686 downwards.
AATAATTACTCCAGCTAATACCTCAAATTTATAGTGACCATAAGGATATTTTTCGTCGGCTGGTTTTCCTGATATTTTAATTCCAACATAACTTATAATTGAAGAAAAAACATCTACAAAAGAATCAATTCCGCTGGCTAGTATCGCAACTGAATTAGAAAAAACACCAACGGCAATTTTGCCCCCAGCTAAAAATACGTTTGCTAATATTGCAATTTTCGCTATTTTTTCTTTCATTTTCTAATTATAAACTAATTATCGCCTTGTGAAAATTGTCTAGCATAAGGCGATAATTAGTTTTTTTTCTTTACTTGCCTTTTAGATTTTTTAACCTTTCTTTTACTTCTTTAAGTTCTTCTTCTAAAACCTCAGCATCGTCTTCTAACATTTCAACTTCCTCTTTTTTGGTAATTTCTCCCTGATAGGGCATATAACCCCAAAACCTTCTAAATCCACGACCTCCTCTTCCTCTACCTCTTGCCATTCCGGCGCCGCAAGGACCCATTCCTCTTCCAGTTCCAGGGCCGTAGCCCATAGGACCAGTTGCATCAAATCTTGGCATGGTTTTGCAAAACAAAAGTTTTGCTCACTAATCGGTGATGCCGACCTTACATCACTCTCTATTATGAGTATATACCCATAACTATGTTTTGTCAAGGTTTTAAAATAAAAACCCGAGAAACTATCTCGGGTTTTTAAAATTTTAGTATAATAATCCGCTATAAAAACTAATTACAAGAATAATGAGATTTTGAACAAGTAGGATTGTTTTCGTATTCTTTTGAAACGTTCTTACTGTCTATACACCACCATTTTTCATTCATTTTTTGGGCTTTGGCGCAGTAAGCATTTTTACTTGTGTATACAACAAAATTCTCACCATCACCAAAATCAATTGCTTTTTTCGCAGTATTAAAAACTTCACCTTTTTCAAGGCCAATATAGGTTTTTTGAACATCGTAATATTCTTTAGCACCCTCGGCAAATGTTTCCATTGTGCCTTCTATCACCTTTCCCTTAACTTCTGTTGCTGCTTTCTTTACTCCAAAAAATCCCAAAGATATTATTATAATTAAAGCTGTAATTTGTCCAATAATGCACAATATTATTCCAGCTATTGCAAAGCCTTTCTTTGATGATTTTAATCCCAATATACCTAAAATTATACCAATGATAAACGTTATGAATCCTAAAAATGGTATAAAAGAAAAGAAACCAAGAATAAATGCGGCTATAGCTGATCCTTTTCTGTCTTCTGGAACTTGTTGCGGAGCTTGTTGATATTGTTGTTGGTTTTGCTGAATTGGTGGCTGTTGAGTTGATCCTTGAGGTTCTTGCTTTTGTTGTGATTGATTTTCTTCTTTTGACTCCATGTTTTCCATATTGAAATTTATATTTTAAAATAACGACCTTTCCAATTAAGTTATTTTATTCTACCAAAAAAGCTCCATTGTGTGGAGCTTTTCTTCACTTTTTTTATTAATGTTATAAATTATTCCCAAGTGATTCTAAATTCGTCACAAGAACCTTCTTTAAAGATACATTCCGTCTCTTTACACTCTATTTTTTTGCTTTTAATACCTAAAGATGCAACTCTCTTAAAATAACCAGCGAGGTAAATACAAATTATCGGGTGAACTTTAAAGTTTTTTAATCTTAAAATAAGTGTTTTTTTATCTTCGTGAA
>JAQUPA010000017.1 GCA_028716825.1 Candidatus Paceibacterota bacterium | reverse complement strand
TTGGAGAAATACCTATAATTGGTTTTGATACGTCAATGCCAATTTTTTTCACATAGTCAACAGCCCAATTTTTATCAGCAGGCCTTAGAGCTATTGAAACGTCCGGAAAAGAATAAAGAGGAACTTTTAGCTTTAATTTTTTAATCTCTTCTAAATTATCTCTGCCCCTTACAAAAATGAAAGGAAGCTTTTTAAGTTTTCTTCTGACAAAGAAAGTATATATTTTGCCAGAGATAGGACCATATGATTTTGTATATTTAAAGTAGGGTTTCTTTAGTTTTTCGGCTAAAGACTGCATATATATTTTATTTATATAGTTTGACCATTTTCTTCTTTGGTTTTTAACATTACCAATAAACTCTATACCGGATAAATCAATAATGGCATCACTCTTTTTTAAGTTTTCTAACAAAGCAAGATTTTTTTTATTCTCCCCTGCTAACAATTTTTTTCTTCTTTTTATTAAATAGAAAAGTTTATATAAAAACCTTATTAAAAAATATTTATTACCCAAAACAACCAAAGAATTGGGGCTTTCAATAATCTTAAAATTATTTTTTCTTGAAAATAAAAAATCTTCTTTATAGTAATTTTTATGAATTAAAAAAGTAGGATCAACGTCAAAATACTCCTTTAATTTATCCATTAATGGGAATGCAATTCCTTGAGCTCCGTAATTATGATTTAAATAAATAAGATCTGTAAATAAAATATTAAGCTTTTTTTGCATAATTTTTAGTCAAAATTTCCAGAATTTTCTTTGAAGTATCTCCTCCTCCAAAATATTTTTTTTGCGTGTTTTTTGGATTAAATCTCTCTACCGCCTTTAAAATTCTGTCTTTGTCTGCTCCTACTAAAATATTCCATTTACCCTTTACTGTTTCAACCCATTCTGTCTCATCTCTTAATGTAAGACAGGGTACTTTTGCAAAATAGGCCTCTTTCTGCACTCCTCCGCTATCAGTTAAAATTTTCTTAGCATTGTTTTCAAGCCAAAGCATATCAAGATACCCGACTGGTTTTATGATTCTTATTTTCCTGTTTAAACTCTGCCAAAGTTTATAATCCTTAAGATATTTTTTTGTTCGAGGATGAATAGGAAAAATGAGATTTTCTATCTTAGAAAAAGCGCTGACAATATTTTTAAGCCTTGCCTTTTCATCAGTATTTTCTGCTCGATGAATAGTTGCCAAGCAATAGTTTCCTTTCTTTAAATTAAGCTTTTCTAAAATTTTTGAATTTTTACTAGCGAATTTCACGGCCCTTAGAAAAGTATCATACATTATATCGCCCACATTATATACATTTTCCTTGATTCCCTCTCTTTTTAAGTTCAAAACAGCTGTTTTTGTAGAACAAAAATGATAATCTGCAACATGTCCGGTTACAATTCTATTTATTTCCTCTGGCATTCTTTTGTTAAACGACCTCATTCCAGCTTCAATGTGGCCTATTTTAATATGCATCTTTGCTGCAACTAATGCACCAGCCAAGGTAGCATTAACGTCTCCCAAAACAATTACAAAATCGGGTTTCTCTTTTTCTATTACTTTTTCTATTTTTTCCATTGTACGTGCTGTTTGAAAACCATGAGAACCGCTTCCAACTCCCAAGTTATAATCTGGTTTTGGAATTTTAAGCTCCTGAAAAAAAAGTTTTGACATTTCATAATCATAGTGCTGACCAGTATGAACAATCTTATATGTAATTCTTTTCTTTTTTTTGCTGTTGTATTTTTTAATTGCCTCTACTAAAGGAGCTGTCTTAACAAAATTGGGCCTTGTGCCAATAACAATTAATATTTTCATAAAATTCTATTTATTAAAAAATTTTTCTATGCTTTTTATGATAAAATCTTGATCGCTTTTTGGAATTTCAGGATAAATAGGCAGACTAAAAACTTCATTTGAAGCTCTTTCAGTTTCGGGAAAGCTGTTTTTTTTGTATTTTAAATAAGAAAGTGCGGGCTGCATATGCAAAGGTAAAGGATAATAAATCATAGTCGGAATGCCTTTGGAATTTAAATAATCAACAATCTTATTCCTCTTTCCTTGACCAATTCTTAAGGTGTATTGATGAAAAACATGATTTCTGTCTTGAAGAATTTCTGGTGTTATAATTTCACTTGTAATCTTATTTATGTTTTTGCTGTAATAACTTGCTTTTTCGGCCCTCGCCTTGCTCCAACTATCAAGATATTTTAATTTAACATTTAAAATAGCTGCTTGTGTTGCGTCTAACCTTGAATTTGTCCCCAATATCAAATTTTTATATTTTTCCCTTGGAGAAGATCCATGACTTCTTAAAAGCTTAATTCTGTCTGCTAATTTTTTACTATTTGTTACTACCATACCTCCGTCACCATATGCTCCAAGATTCTTTGATGGAAAGAAAGAAAAACATCCAAAATCTCCAATAGAACCCGCTCTTTTCCATTTGTTTTTTATTTTAATCTTCGCACTTATCGCCTGAGCGACGTCTTCAACCACCTTTAACCTATATTTTCTTGCAATTTGTATAATTTGTCCCATATCAGCCATTTGTCCAAACAAATGAACTGGAAGAATTGCTTTTGTTTTTTTTGTAATATTCTCTTCTATCTTTGAAACATCTATGTTATAAGTTTCGGGATTTATATCAACAAAGACTGGTTTTGCCCCGCAATTTGCAATAACGTCAGCGGTTGCAATAAAAGTAAAAGGAGTTGTAATTACCTCATCCCCCTTTGTAATTCCAAGCGCTTTTAAAGAAAGATAAAGTGCGTCTGTTCCTGAATTTACTCCAACGGCATAATTTACACCGCAAAATTTTGCAACGTCATTTTCAAATTTTTCTACTTCGGGACCTCCAATAAAAACACTATTTTCTAAAACATTTTTAATTGCTTGATCGATTTCTTTCTTGATTGATTTGTATTGTTTTTTCAAATCTAAAAATTGCATAATTTTGAGTGGAGCGAAAAATTAATGCGTCAGCTCCATAAATTTTTTGAGCAACGCGAGAAATTTAATGCGTTAGCTCCATATTTTTGATTTTTTTATTTTATTTTTTTAACTTTATCGCCCTTTTTTATATATTCTCTTTTACAAACTTTGCAAATTGTTTTTTCGTCTTTAAATTCAATCTTATTCCCGCATTCACAAACCCAACCGATAATTCTTGCAGGAACTCCAACAACCAAAGCAAAATTTGGAACATCTTTTGTAACAACAGATCCAGCACCGACAAAAGACCATTTCCCAACTTTTACACCACAAACAATTGTAGAATTAGCACCGAGAGATGCCCCTTCTTTGACTAAAGTTGCCAACCACTTTCCGTGTTGAGGATAATCCCTTTTTGGATATTTTGCGCGTGGATTAGGATCATTGGTAAAAACAGCCGACGGACCGACAAAAACATAATCTTCCAAAGTAACTAAATCCCAAACATCAGTATTTGATTCTATTTTGACACCCTCTCCTAATTTTGCCTTCCCTGAAATAAAACAATTATGACCAATTGTGCAATTTTTCCCTATTTCAGCCCCAGCAAAAACTTGTGAATTTTGCCAAATAGCAGTCCCTTCTCCAATTTTTGCATCTTTATTTACTTCAGCGGTCTCATGAATTTTAACTTTAGGCATATTTTTATTTTTGATTTACATTAATAACTTTTCCATTTTTATCTATTGATTTCTGGCAAGCATCCAAAATTTTTAAAACTTCAAGGCCCTCTGTACCGTCAGTTATTGGCTTTTTTCTTTTAGCTATGCATTTTAAAAAATGCTTTGCTTCTTCTTTCAACGGCTCTTCATTGCCAATTTTTATTACCTGTCCCTCGTCTTTTATTGCTTCTGGAATTTCTTTTTTCCATCCAATTTTGTGCTTAAATAATGTAAGTTTTTCCTGCGACTGATCATCAAAAACCACCATCCCTTTAGAACCAATAATAGACAATTTTTGTTCTTTAAATGGGTTTAACCAAGAAACAAAAATGTGAGCAGCCTTTCCTTTATTAAACTGAAAAAAAGATAGGGTAGTGTCTGGAATTTTTTTTTGCAAGTACGATTTACCAACCGAAATTACGTTTACCTTCTTTGGCATGCCCAAAATATCTTCCATTAAATCAATAATTACTGCTACATCATGAGGAGCAAATGACCAAAGAACATTTTCTTCTGTTCGTAATTTTCCAAAATTAAGTCTGTTTGAATATATGTAATGAACTTCGCCCAATTCTTTCTTTTTTATTAACTCTTTTAGTTTTTTAATCGCTGGATGATATAAAAGTAAATGTCCGACCATTAAAATTCTTTTATTCTTTTTTGCTAATTTTACAAGCTCTTCTGCCTCTTTTACTTTTAAAGAAAGAGGTTTTTCAACAAAAACATCTTTACCAGCCAAAAGCGCTTTTTTTGTTAATTTATAGTGTAAAGCTGCTGGAGCTGAAACAACAACACCCTTTATGTCTTTATCGTTTAGAATATCATTAAATTTCTCTGTAATTTCAAGTCCGGGATGTTCTTTTTTTCTCTCCGCTAAAATATTTTTATCCAAGTCGCAAATAACTTTCAAAACACCTAATTCAAAAAAAACTCTCACTAAATTTTTTCCCCAATAACCGGCGCCAATAAGACCAATATTTTTTTTCATAAATTTTTACCTTTTTAAATCCAGCAAAACTAGTGCGAAGCAATTTAACGGGGTGAATTTTTATTACCACCAAGAAACATTTTTGTATTTTCTTGATTTTATAGCGTTTCTAGTATCTAAAACTAACTTAGAATTTTTTGCCAATGCTTCGTAATTAAATCCCGAATGATCGGCTAGGATTAAAACAAGATCGTAATTTTTAAGTACCGAAGGTTTATATTTAATCGAAGTTAATTTTACGCCATCAGCTTTAAATTCTTTGCAATAAGGATCAAAATAATCAACTATCGCACCTTTTCTTAAAAGTTCTTTTGCAATATCATGCGCTGCGGATTCCCTAGAATCTGCAATATCTTTTTTGTAAGCAACCCCCCAAATAAGTATTTTTGAACTTTTTACCGGTTTTTTTTCCTGATTTAAAACTGAAGTAACCCTTACAACGACCATATGTGGCATTTGTTCGTTTATTTCTCCAGCCAGTTCAATAAACCTTGCCCAAAAATTATATTCTTTTGCCTTCCAAGATAAATAAAAAGGGTCCAAAGGAATACAATGACCTCCTATTTTGGCAGAAGGATAAAAAGCATTAAAACCATAGGGCTTTGTCTTTGCCGCTTCAATAACTTCCCAAAGATCAATGCCCATTTTTCCACAAAGCAAGGAAATTTCATTAATTGCAGAAATATTAATTAACCTATAAGTATTTTCCAATATTTTTGTCATCTCAGCCGCGCTTGGCGAAGATACTGGATGGACTTCTTCTAAAAATTGTCTGTAAAAAAGCCTTGCTAGTTTTGTACAATTCTTAGTTACGCCTCCAACTACTTTTGGAATTTTAACAAGTGGCATTTGATTTCCGGGGTCAATTCTTTCTGGAGCAAATACGAGATAAAAATCTCTTCCCGCTTTTTTGCCACTTGATTCAAAAATGGGTAATAAAACTTCTTCTGTAGTTCCAGGATATGTCGTACTCTCAAGAATTATCAATTTTTTCCCGTCAAAATTCTTTTTAATCTCTTCTGCAGAATTTTTTATATAGGAAATATCCGGAATTTTATATTTATCAAGAGGAGTTGGTACGCAAATTATCACAACATCTGATTTTTTGAGTAAAGAATAATTATCTGATGCTTTTAATTTTTTATTTTTTAGCACAACTTCTTTCAAGTCCTCATTGCTTATATCGTCAATATATGATTTTCCCTTGTTAACTTTATTTACTCTTTCTTTTAAAATATCTATTCCAAGGACAGAAAAGCCCGCTTTTGCAATTTCAACAGCGTGCGGCAAACCTACATATCCAAGTCCGATAATTGCGACTTTTGCTTTTTTTTGTTTAATCAAATTTTCTAATTTTTTCATAATCTATTAACTTAATTAGATTAACTACCAGTCTTTAATTCTATCTTTTATTTTTTTTCTGAAATCAAGATAACCTTTTTTAGCTTTGCTTTCCAATTCTGGTGATACTAGTCCCAAAAGTTCTTTTCCTAAAATTTTATATCTGCCCCCAACTTTTTTTGCACGGATAATGCCTTGTTTAAGGTATCTTTTTATCGTGCTTTTGCTTACTTTCAAAAAATCCTGCGCTTCCTTTGTCGTATAAACTTGATTTGGATTTATTTTGTTCATAGTAAAAAACAAGATACAAGTTTATCAGGGAATTATAAAGGTGTCAAGGGGTATCAAAAAGGTTCACGATATTATTTTGTAAAATATTTAAAATTTTCTATCCATTTTTCTTTTGTACCGCATTCAATCCATTTATTCTTTGTCGCAAAACCAAAAATTTTCTTATCCTGTCTTATCATTTCTTTTAGGGCATTTGCTAATATAATTTCACCATTTTGCTCTTCTGTTTTCTTTAAAAAATAAAAGATATCTGGTGTTAAGACATACTTCCCCACTAAGGCAAAATTTGAGGGAGCTTCCTTTGGTTTTGGTTTTTCTATAAGATCTAATATTTGAAACATTCTGTCTTTAACCTCTTTTATTTTAGGAACACCATAAGAACTTAATCTGTCTTTTTGCATTTTATACAAACAAAGAACAGGTGATCTTACACTACTATAAGTTTTAACAAGTTCATTTGCCATTCCCTCGCTTATAATTCCTTCTTTGCTCTTTCTTGGATAACAAGGAAGAGAAATATCATCTCCAAAAAGAACTAGAAATGGTTTTTTACCAACAAGCTTCTCAACTTTTAAAATTGCATCCCCATCTCCCTTTGGCTTTCTTTGCACAACATATTCATATTTAACCCTAGGAATACATTTAAGTTCATAAAGAGCTTCTTCTTTTTTTCTTTCCTTCAAAATACTTATTAGTTCTTCGTCTTTTTTAAAATAACCTAAAATATATCTTTTAAAAATATCTCTTTTTTTGGGAGATATAATAAAAATTATTTTTTTTACCCCCGCCTCTAGTGCTTCTTCTACGACATACTGTACAACTGGTTTTACGCCAAGCGGAAAAAGCTCTTTTGGAATAATTTTTGAAAGAGGTAAAAAACGTGTTCCAAGTCCGGCAATTGGAATAACAGCGGTATCAATTATGCATTTTTTATTTTTGTTTTTCATTTTTAAAATTAACTAAAATTGCTTAGGATCTTTTTTATTTCTTCTACTTCCCTTGTAATTACTTCTTTACTTTCTGCCTCAACTATAGTCCGCAAAAGTGGTTCTGTGTTAGATGGCCTTACAAGACACCAAAAATCTTTTCCTTCTGCTTTTATTCCATCAATCTTTGATATTTTATAATTTTTAGAATTAAAATAATTTTCTATCTCCCTTAATGCACTTTCTCTATCTTTAATTTCAAAATTAATCTCTCCCGAATTTACATATTTTTTAAAAGAAGAAATAATTTCTGAGAGGGATGTTTTTTCTTTTGAGAGCTCTTCTATTATTTTGAAAAGAACAAAAAGCGGCGTTTCAAAATTATGGTTTTTACCCAAGTAATAATGTCCTGATTTCTCGCCTGCAAAATAAATATTATTTTCTGCCATCATTGGCTTTATATAAGAATGACCAGTTCTTGAAAGATAAAATTTACCACCATTTTCTTTTACAGTATCTTCTACTATTTTGCTTGAACTAATATCGGCGAGAATTTTTGCGCCTTTTTCTTCTTGCAATATAATTTTTGACAGTAAAGCTGTTATAAGATCCCCATCTATGTTATTACCTTTTTCATCTACAAAAACTATCCTGTCAGCATCTCCATCAAAAGCTAATCCAAAATCAGCTTTTTTTTCTCTAACCTCTCTTATAAGTTCTTTCAAATTTTCAGATATAATCGGATCGGGTTCATGATTGGGAAAATTTCCATCAAGCTCTGGAAAAAGATGATAAAATTCTATTTGATTAAATTCTTTTTTAAAATAATCAATAAGTGGGGACGAAGTAGCATTTGCCGTATCGATAACTATTTTTAATGGAGAAATTTTATCTTTTCGCAAAAAGCTAAAGTTAAATTTAAGATATTTAGAGAGAATTTCTTCTTTTTTTTCTTTTCCTTTTTCTTTGCCCTCAGAAAATTTTTCTGCTTTTACAATCTCGGCAAGCTCTTCCATCCCCTCGTCTTTTCCAATATTTACTGAGTTTTCCTTTATAACTTTGAATCCATTATATTCTTTAGGATTATGAGAAGCAGTAATCATTGCTCCGCCATCAGCTTTAAAATAATTTGAAGCAAAATAAAACATCGGGGTCGTAGTAAGTCCAATATCAATAACATCAGCACCTTCTTTCTTCACTCCTTCTTTAAAAGATTTAAATAAAGCTGGTGAAGAAATTCTATTATCTTTTCCCAAAATAATTGTTTTTTTACCTGGATTCTTACCCTCAAGAAATGCAACAAGACCCCTCCCAATTTTAAAAGCTGAATCCTCATCAATATCTTTTGGATAAACTCCTCTTATATCATATGCTTTAAAAATTTCTGGGTTCATGTTTTTATTCTAAAAAAGTTATATTTTTTCTTTTAATTCTTTTGTTTTATCTTTTCTCTCCCAGGAAAATTCCTTTTCTTCCTTGCCAAAATGTCCATAAGAAGCAGTTTTTTTGTAGATAGGACGTAATAAATTAAGTTCTTCTATTATCATACCAGGCGACAAATCAAAAACTTTTGGAATGATTTTTACTATTTTTTCTTCAGAAACTTTATTAGTACCAAAAGTATTTAAATTTATAGAAAGTGGCCCTGTACCACCAATAACGTAAGCTATCTGTATTTCGCATTTTTGAGCAAAACCAGCGGCTACTATATTTTTTGCAATATAGCGTGCCATATAAGCACCTGATCTATCAACTTTTGTTGGATCTTTTCCTGACATCGCTCCTCCACCAACATGACCCATGCCCCCATAGGTATCAACTATAATTTTTCTGCCGGTTGCGCCACAGTCTGCCACTGGTCCCCCAATTACAAACCTACCTGTATTGTTGATAAAAATCTTTGTTTTTTTTGTAAGATAATTTTTACAAACCGGTTTTATAACTTTCTTTAAAATCGCATCTTTTAAAATGGAATTCTTAACATTGGGCTCATGCTGGGCACCAATGACAATAGATTGTAAATTTTTTGGTCTCCCGTTTTCATATTCAATAGTAACTTGAGTTTTCCCGTCTGGTCTCAAAAAGGGTAAAGTTTTTTTCTTTCTTATCTCAGCTAATTTCATTGATAGTTTATGAGCTAGCATTATGGGAAGTGGCATTAACTCTGGAGTTTCTTTTGTGGCATATCCTGTCATCATACCCTGATCCCCTGCTCCTTGTTTTTTAGTCGCCGTTTTTCTAACACCCCTCGCAATATCAACCGATTGTTCATGAATTACATTAAAAACTGCAAGAGTATTAAAATCAAAACCATATTGCGGTTTATCGTATCCAATTTCCTTAACAGCATTTCTTACTAAGTTATTTACGTCTATCCAGGTTTTAGTACTTACTTCTCCCCCAACAATAACATAACCCATTCCGACAGCTACCTCGCATGCAACTCTTCCATATTTATCATTTCTTAAAACCTCATCTAAAACGGCATCTGATATAATATCTGCTACTTTATCTGGATGGCCTTCTGTCACTGATTCTGAAGTGAAAAGAAATCTTTTCATGAAAATGGATTTAATAAAAAACGATCTTGAAGGACCGAAGATAAATTTTACTAAATTCTAAGATTTTAGGCAATAATTATTATTTAGCAAAATTTTTATCTAATCTTGAAAAGGCACCTTCTTTTTCCCGTAAAGAAAGTGTGCTCTTTCTTATCGCTTTTTCCATTATGTTGATTGTTTTTTCATAAACATCAAGATCAACCGGATACGGCACCCCATCTTTGCCACCATGAGCAAAGGAATAACGAGATGGGTCTTTGTAAGATGGTTTTTTGCCATAAATTAATTCACCAATTAAAGAAAGTGCTCTTATTGTCTTTGGACCAACTCCTTTTTGATATAAAAGTTCAGTAAATGTTTTTGGTTTTTTTGATACTAATTCAGAAACTGTTTTTTTTATGTAGGGTGTATTGAAATTTAAATCTTTAGGTTCTTTGGGCCATACACTATCATCTGGTAAATTTATTTTTTTAACAGAAGAAATGTCAGTAAGATTCTTGGATAATAAATTTAAATCTTTCTCAATTTGCCTAAAATTACTTCCTACTAAATCCAAAGAAATATTACGATTTTCTTTTGAGCCCTTTGCAGATAAGTTTAAATGATTAAATTTCTTCTGGCTTATGATTCCAGTATGTGGCTCCTCAATAAAATTTTTTCGAAGCCCTCCCCGCCAGTGATAACGACGCGCAGCTTTTCTTTGAAGATTCATTCCTTGTTGTATAACTGCCCAATTCCCGTTCTTGGTAAATAAAAAAGTATGATGGTA
>JAQUPA010000016.1 GCA_028716825.1 Candidatus Paceibacterota bacterium | reverse complement strand
ATTAATTATTTCTTCAAGGAGCTTGTTAAAATTCATTTTCCCTTTACTTGGGCTTATAAAATATTCAAACATAAATTTTATTTTTCTTTATCTAGGGCCTTTTCAATTATTTTTCTCACCTCTTTTACATCAGGTTTTTTCTTTGGTGTTATATTCATTGGTTTTTTCTTGGAAATTTTTTTAAGAGAAATAGGCGTTATTTGTTCCATTGGAGTTAAACGTCCTTCTTTTTTTTCTCGAGAATAATCCTTCCTTTCTTTTTCGATAATTTTACCAGTTTCAAGGACTCCACTCCAGCGCGCTATTTTCTCTTCTATTTTTTCTCTCGGCGTTCCATACCTTTCTCGTGAAATTTTAATGATTTTATCCTTATAAGGAGATTCTGGTTTTTCAAAGGGCGGGAGTGTTATGGCTGAAAATGGACGAGAAGAAATACCATCAATCATTAATCTTAAATATATCTTATATTTTGGAAGGTTTACAAGGTCGCTTAAAGAAAACTCTGGTATAAATTCTTTTTCTAAGAAATCAGCATCACCTGCTCCTACTCTGAAACAAATCGTAGTTCCAATATTTCCAAAAACAGCATCTCTTACAGTTTCTTCCATTTGAGTAATATATTGATGTGCTAATGTAAGATTTAACCTATATTTTCTTGCTTCAGAAAGTACAGTAGCAAAAGCCTCTGTAGCAAAGTTTTGGAATTCATCGACATATAAAAAAAAGTCTTTTCTTTCTTCTTCGGGAGTGTCTACTCTAGACATTGCGGCGAGTTGAAGCTTAGTTATAAGAAGTGCTCCGAGTAATTTTGAAGGATCTTCTCCTATTCTTCCTTTTGATAAATTCATTATTAAAATTTTTCCCTCGTCCATTACTTTTCTCATGTTAAGTTTTGATTTAACCTGCCCTATTATATTTCTAATTAAGGGAGCTGATATGAATTGTCCCACCTTGTTCTGGATAGGGGATACTGCTTCTTCTCGGAATCTGTCGGGATATCTTGCAAATTCATTTACCCAGAAAGATTTTATCGTAGGATCCGTAACTTTCGCGACAATTTTTTCTCTGTAATCTTTATCTGCCAGTAGTCTATTGATTCCAAGAAGAGTACTGTCGGGTATTTCAAGTAAAGCCATTATTGAGTTGTTTAAAATATATTCCATTCTTGCAGACCAGACATCCGGCCATATTTTTTTAAATACCCCAAGAAGTCCAGCGGCTACAAGGTGTCTCCAGGAGAAATCAACTTTTTCCATTACATTAAAAGCAATTGGAAAATCTATGTCTGAAGGATCGATATAAACGACATCATTCACTCTTGATTTTGGTATAAAATTTAACAAATCTTCCGCGAATTCTCCATGAGGATCAACGACGCCAACACCCCTGCCTGCTTCTATGTCCTGGATTGCCATATTTTTAAGTACAGCTGTTTTTCCCACACCTGTTTTTCCGATCATATACATATGGCGACGTCTATCGTCGGTTTTTATCCCGAAAATTTTCTCGTGTTTATGATAAACTGCCTTACCAAAATAAATTATGTCTTTTTTCATTTAATTTTTAAGTAGGTAATTCCGGGGGATATCCACCTTTTTTAATTTCAACACGTGGCACTCCAATAGATGGAGCGATTTCCTTACTTGGAAAGTGGAAAATTGTAGCAAGCTCCGCCGTTGAGAAAACATAAGGGGGTCTGTGCCATGGCCACATACGATCTCTAAAATATCTATACATTTTTCTTTTTTTTGTAAAAAGTCTTCTTTTCTCAAAAAACCAAGGCATAACTTTTGGTTTTGTTTTGTCAGGAGCAAGACCGTTTAAATTGACAGTTGAAAATTGGCTGAAGAAACCAACAAGAGGAGCGACTCCTCTGGGAGGGGAAAAGATTTCTCTCTTTGCTAAATATAAAAAACGAATATTGGTTTCATAAAAATATTTACCGACGTTTTCTTCTATTGCCCTTAAAACTTCTGATTCTCCAGGGCTGAGTTTCATTAAACCAATGTCAAAGCTTGGGTCTTCTTCTCCTCCGGCCCTATCTGGAATTGGTTTTCCTTCAGCAATTACACTTACCATATCCATTGGTGCTTTTGACAACTGAAGGCTTTCTATAGCTCCCATTTCTTTTTTCTGAGATCTTTTCATTAGTTCATTAATAAATTTTTTACTTTCCTCTGGATAAGGACGAATTTCAGAATTAGCAGGTGAAATTTTTATCTGTATCCAGCACTCTTCTTCTTCTTCAAGTCCCGTAAAGTGCTCAAGAAGAGTTGACATTGGATCTATTTTTCTTTCTATTCTTGTTAATTCTGTTTCCCAATATTCATAAGTTCTTATTGGGTATACATCTGGCTTTAAGAGTCTTTGGTCCGTTGGCCAGATGTCGTATTTTTCATTCGGTAATTCCCCGAATTTTTTAACGTAGTCCTCAGCTTCTGTTATTTCCATATTTGGATATTCTGCGTATAGAGCGTATTCTACAAGAGATTTATGGGTTTTTGGTGTTCTTACGTAAAAATGTATTTCGCCCCTTCTGCCAACAACTTCCAAAGAATAATAAGCGTTCCATTTTCCATCTATCCAGTAGTCCCTAAAGTTTGCTGGAGGATCAAAAATTGGCCAAATAGCATGGAGAACGTTTTCCATCGCCTTTGGAGTCTTTTCTACCTCTGCTGGCATTTGTATCTCAAGCAAAACCCATTCTATTTGATCATAAAATTTTATATCTCTTAATGCCCAAAGATAAAGATATTTCGCTGGTTTATATAAGAAAATAGCTAACCAAAGCCACCAAAAAGAGAGGACGTTTCTTAAAATTTGAGGAAGATATAGAAGAAAATCAGTCATGACAAAAAGTGATGACAAGTGATAATTAGACTACTTTTATTTTACTAGAAATTACAAAACGTATCTACCCTTATTGTCCTTATTGAAATATTGGAGGTTTAATATAATTGTAGTTTCTTTAACTAATCTTCTTTTTTGAACCTCTTTTAATATTTCATTTTTCTCAAGCGATCCCCTTGCGTCTAAAATTTTTTCAATTATATCTCTTACTGTGCCGTCTTCATAGCCCCATTCTCTTAGAGCATAAATTCCTCTTCCCACAAGGACAAATTTTTCATTTTTAATTAATTCATTATGGAGAGTGTTTTTGTTAACGGGTCTTTGAAGATTTTCTTCAATTATTTTTGCAAGGTCCCCAAAGTGCATTGGGTTTCCTTCTTTCTTTAAAACAAGATAAGCTTCATCTCTAATTCCTTTTGGGGTAACTTCTGGCCAATAAGCGGGTCCGAATTCTCCAAAAGGATTTTCTTCGATTTTTTTTGTAACTTCAATATAGGAAGCAATATAATTTTTTGGTATTTTTATTTTTATTATTCCCGGAGCTTCTTTATAAGAAAGTTCTATTAATTCTTCTTTATTAAATAATCTTTTTTCTTTCTCCATCATTTTTACAAGATAGTCGCTTATAATTTTGGCATAGTCTGGTGCATTATCTTTTGTTTTCCAGAAAGAATAAAGATCCGGAGAATCTGGCTGGTAGAAAAAAGGATTACCAATCTTCAATAAAAAATAGAGATATGGTCTTTCTTCTGGTTTTGGAGTAAGTAAAATCTCAAGAATGTCTTCTTTTTTAAGTCCGCCATTTAAGTCAATAAAATTTTTTACCTTCAAAAACGGTTCTTTTAAGTTGGTGTATTTTTTTGATCTTTGAATTGCTTCAACTGCCTTATTTTCTATTTGCCTTACTCTTTCTCTCGTTATATTATAATTTTTACCTATCTTTTCCAACGTTTCTTTATTACCACCAAAGCCAATCCTTCTTGATAATACATCTTGGCTTCTTTCTGGCAGTTCTTTTAAGATGCCGTCTATAGTATTTTTGTATTTTTCAACATTTAACATAACTTTTGATTTCTTTAAAATAACTGAGCTATAGGAGTCATCTAGTCGTGTTATTGTTTTCTAAATTTAGCATTTTTTTTAAAACTTGTCAAATCATTCATAATTTGTTATATTTTTATCTGTAATGTCTTTTTTTAAAATCAATTTTCTTGGTGATATGGAGCTTACGCATTTCGGCCAAAGGCCGATCAGCCTCGGGCTGAAATTTTTCACGGAGTTTACCCCGTTTTACGGGGTTCAGAATTATGGAAACCGATTATTTCGTTATCCAGGGGAAAACACCTTTTGCTGGTGAGATTGAAGTAAGGGGATGTAAAAATGCTGCAACTCCAATAATTGCAGCCACACTTTTAACTTCAGAACCCTGTTATATTAAAAATTTACCCCTTGTAGAGGATATTTTTCGAATGTTAGAGCTTATAGAGACTCTTGGTGCAAAAGTAGATTGGGTATCTGAGAGAGAAGTAAAAATACAGGCAAAAGACGTTGATCCCGCAAAAGTAAGAGAGGATTTGGTTATGGCCCTTCGGTCTTCGGTTTTTCTTTTAGGACCTTTACTTTCAAGGTTTAAAAAAACAAGTATTCCAAAACCGGGTGGATGCGTAATAGGATCTCGCCCGATTGATGTTCATTTGGAAGCTTTTATGCAGCTTGGCGCTGGTGTTGAAACAGAAGGGGGTAAGTATACTCTTTTCGCAGAAAAACTAAATGCGGGCGAGGTAGTTTTGCAAGAATTTAGTGTTACCGCAACTGAAAATATTTTAATGACATCAGCTCTTTTGCCCGGCAAGACAATAATTAAGATCGCTGCGATAGAACCCCATGTGAAAGATCTTTGCGATGTTCTTTCAAAAATGGGGGCAAAAATCAAATGGCTTGAAGACCATAAAATAGAAATAACTGGACAAAAAAATTTAAGAGGTTTTTCTCATTCTGTAATTTATGATTCTGTAGAAGCTGGTTCTTTTCTTATAATGGCAGGACTTGTAAATAATCATAGGATTTTGAAGGGTAAAGATTTTGCAGGGAAAATAATAATAAAAAATGTGCCGCTTTGGACACTAGACCTTGTTGTTGAAAAACTTAAAGAATTTGGTATAAGGATTCAGAAGGTGAACGAGAAGAAAGGATTAAGTGATGTTGAAGTAGAATCCTCAAAAGAGTTATTGCCTGTTCCAAAAGTTCAGGTATTGCCATATCCTGGTATTCCAACTGATTTACAATGTGCTTTTGGGGTTCTGGCAACACAGGCACCAGGTGATACTTTAATTCATGATCCGTTATACGAGGGAAGATTGCGATATTTAAATGAACTTAACAGGATGGGCGCAGATATTGCAGTTTTGGACCCCCATAGAGCGATTGTAAGAGGGCAGGTTACCTTGAAAGGTACAAAAATGAAAAATTATGATTTGCGTTCAGGCGCAGCACTTTTGATAGCAGCTTTAATAGCAGAGGGTGAAAGTACAATCGATAATATATATCAAATTGACAGAGGATATGAAAAAATAGAAGAGAGGTTAAAGAAAGTAGGAGCTGATATAAAAAGAATAGAAATTAATAAAAAATAAAAATATTTTAATAAATTTATGGCGAAAATAGGCATTGATCTTGGAACTTGCAATTCAATTGTTTTCCTAAAAGGAAGGGGAATTGCGCTTTCTGAACCAACTGTTGTTGCTGTTTCTGTGGGAGAAAACAGAGTTTTAGCAGTTGGTAAAGAAGCAAAAGAAATGATTGGAAGGACCCCAGATTCAATAATTGCTTACAGGCCTCTTAAAGATGGAGTTATTGCTGACTTTAGAGTGACAGAAGCAATGTTAAGATATTTCATTAAAAAATCAAAAAGATCCCTTTTTAAAAAGCCAGAGATTTTAATTGGAATTCCAGCAGGTGCAACTTCTACCGAAAGAAGAGCAGTAATTGAAGCAGCTCTTAAAGCAGGATCAAAAAATGCTTATGTTGTAAAGGAGCCAGTACTTTCTGCAATCGGAGCTGGCATCCCAATAAACTCATCTTCTGGAAATATGATAATAGATATTGGCGGTGGTACTTCTGAGGTTGCTGTTATATCTTTAGGAGGTATTGTTGCCGCCTCGTCCGTAAGAGTAGGGGGAGATAAAATTGATTTTGCTATTGAGAAATATATTAAAGATAAATACGATCTTGCTATTGGTGAACAAACAGCTGAAAGAATAAAAGTTGAAATTGGATCTGCCCTACCTCTTGAAGAAGAAAAAAAGATACAAATTAAGGGCAGAAATTTGCTCTTGGGTCTTCCAAAAACAATAGAAGTTTCTTCCACTGAAATTTGTGATGCAATTCAAGGCGAGTTGGGCGAGATATTACAGGGTGTAAAAAATGTTTTAAAAGAAACTCCTCCTGAAATTTCAGCAGATATAATGGAAAAAGGGATGGTAATTGCGGGCGGAGGAGCTCTTTTACGAAAAGTTGATGATTATTTTACGTCTCATACAGGCGTTTCTTGTCAAATTGCAGAAGATCCTTTCTTCTGTGTGGCGAAAGGAACCGGCATAGTTCTTGAACATCTTGAAACCTACAAGAAGAGCATAATGACAAAAAAAAGATAAAAAAGTTCTGAAAATCCACTTTTAAGGTCAGGCTACACAAGCTTGACTTTTTTCTTTAAAAGTTGTATTATTTAATTAATAAACAGAGAACACATGGCAGAAGTTTTCAAAAAAATAAAAAAATTGATAATTCCCAGTAAAGAAAACAATTACAGGCCGTATTTTCTTTTGAGTAAATCATTATTAGTTTTGATAGTATTATTTGTTTTGCTTAAGTTTGTCTCTTTTTCTTTCCTTTGTTTTTTCCCGAATACTTCTTTTTTCTCCGCTGTTAGTAAATCAGTGCTTTTGAATTTAACCAATCAGAAAAGATCAAATAGCGGTGTTGCGATATTAAAAGAAAACAATAACCTTAACAGAGCAGCATATCTTAAGGCTCAAGATATGCTGAAATATGATTATTTTGCTCATACAAGTCCCTTAGGGAGGAGTCCTTGGTATTGGTTAGAAAAGAGTGGTTATAATTATAGATATGCAGGAGAAAACTTAGCCATAGACTTTATTGATTCAGGAGAACTTTTTCAGGCTTGGTATTCTTCTTCTGTGCATAGAGCGAATATAGTAAATCCCAGGTTTAAAGAAATTGGGATGGCGGTTTTGAAAGGAGATTTTAAGGGTAGAAGGACAACCGTTGTAGTTCAATATTTTGGGACGCAATTAAACATTCCTTCAACTTACGCCAAGACAATTACGACAAAGAAAACTCAAAAGACAATATCAAGAAAAATTTCCCAACCTCAAAAAACTTATACCCAAACACCAAGATATGTTTCAACACCAGGAGGTATGACGCTTTCCGATTATTATAGAAACAAAGGACAACACCTTCCTTCAATTCAGGAAAGAGCAAAGATGTATGAGGAATTTAATCTTGGAAAGGCTAGCTCTTATTATGGATTAAGTTGGCAAAATGCCCTTCTTTTAAATAAACTTTTAGAAATAGATAAAAGTAAGTCAGTAGTTAAGAAGTCCCAAGAAACACCCGTTACAAAGGAAAAGATTACGCCCACACCTACTTCAACGAAAGAAGCTGTTTCTTCTAAGCAGGAAATTACCCAAGAAGAAGTAATAACACCAAGTCCTACATTGACAAAAACACCAGAAGAAATTACAAAACCAGAAATAGCTCAAGAAGTAGAAAAAAAAGGTACATCTCTTGGAGTTAAAGCTATGAATTTTCTTGTTCGAAATTATAATTCTATAACAAGAACAATATTTCTTTCTGTCTTTGCACTTGTCTTTTTATCTTTTTGTCTAGATATTTTTATAAAAGTTAATATTCAACACGCAGATATAGTTTTAAGAGGAGTGCTTTATTCTTCCGTTCTTTTAGCCTTATTACTTCTAGATAAATCTATAATTTTAAAACTTTTACCTCATAGTTTAGGAGTTTTGTAAGAATTAATAGTTTAAATTGCGAAGAAATCATTTTTCATTTATAATTTAAGAATTGAATCTTAACTAGTTTTAGGTATATTACTTTATTTTTTATGTGGAAGAAACTGACCATTGCTATTTTTATTGTAGTTTTTCTTTCTCTTTTCTCTTCTTATTTTTATTCAAGAGCAATAGCTCAATCTATTGAATTAAAATATTTCCCGCCTTCGGCCGGAGATTCTTTTGAATATGGCAAGGTAGAGTTTATTTCGAAATATCCAATCGCGAAAGTTCATTTTTTTAGAAATCTTGATTTTAATCCAGAAATAAAAGGTGATTTTTATTTTTCTAAAGAATTTAATTATTTATTTAATATAAGTGGCTATAAAAAAATAATTTTTATTCCTGAGAAAATAGAAAGAGACAAATCATACAAAATAGATATTTTCAATAAAGAATTTATTTTTTCTCTCACTTCCCCAAAAACAAAAAAATTATTATTTAACAAAAAAGAAAAAAAAATAGAGATTGAATTTTTTGAACCAATAAATGAAGAATATTTTTTTAAAGAGTTCAAAATAACTCCTTCTGTTCATGGAAGATATTTTTTTTCTGATCATAATAAAAAAGTAACTTTCATACCAGAAATTATTAAAGAAGATAAAGATTATAAAGCTAAGATTTTTGATAAAGAGATTGTTTTTAAAATAGATCTTCCTAAAGTTAAGGATGTTTATTTCGACGAGGTAAAAAAACAAGTTGTAGCTACCATAACAAAACCTTCTTCAAAAGAAGAAATTTCTCAAAACTTTAAGATTTCTCCTTCTTTAAAAGTTGATTTTTCTTTAGACAATAAAAAGACGACGGTCGTAATTAAGCCAAAAAGTTTAAAGGAAGATCAAACTTATAAATTGAAGATATTTAATAAAAACCTTAGTTTTAAACTTGCTTCTGTAAGAGTTAAAAATATTTACTTTGACAAGAATAAACAACAAGTAGTTATAACTTTTACAAATCCAATAGAAAGATCAGAATTCCTTGAAAGTTTTAAGATAACCCCATCACTTGAAGGAGATTTTATTTTCGGTCCGGAAAAAAAGTGGGTAGTTTTTAAACCAAATAGTATTGAAAAAAATAAAACATATATAGTTACTATACTCGGAGCTCGCCTTACTTTTAGGTTATACTCTGTTTATTATATTTCTGGAAAATATATAGACATTAATCTTTCTTCTCAGTATTTAAGACTCTATCGATCGGGCAAGATTTTATCTACATATCCAATTTCGAGCGGCAGATATGGAATGGGAACGCCAACAGGAACTTTTAGTGTTTTGTCAAAAGAAAGCTTGCATTGGTCCCATAAATATTCTCTTTATATGCCATACTCTTTGAGATTTTATAATGGTTACTATATCCACGAACTTCCTTACTGGCCGGGAGGATATAGAGAAGGAGAAAGCCATCTTGGTATTCCTGTTTCCCATGGTTGTGTAAGACTTGGCATTGGGGCCGCAAGCAGGGTTTATTCCTTCGCGGACATTGGGACAAAAATTGTAATACATTGGTAATATTATTTTATGTTTGAGAAAATTTTTTTGATCACATTTATATTAATAATTTTTTTGGGAACAATTTTAATCGGTAATATTTATTATCCGAATTTATTGTCTTCTATACAAAGGAAAAATATTGAAGTAGTTGGCCGGGATGGTTTTGGAAATTCTTTACTTTTAAATTCTTTAGATGAACCAAAAGCTTCTTATATTCAAAGTAATGGAAATTTAGTTTTTGCAGAAAAAACAAACGGAATATGGAGAAAAGAGATTATAGTAAAAAATGGTCTTCCAGGGCCAAATATTAGCCTGGCAAGAGATAGAAATGACAATTATTACATTCTTTATTTTACAAAAGAAGGTTCTTTGAGTTTAGCAACAAAAGAAAAAAACAGCTGGAAAGTTGAAGAAATTTTTTATGACGCTTCATTATCTTGTAATTTAGCATTTGATAATAATGACATTCCTCACATAAGCTTTTGGTCTCCCCAAAATGGTCTTTTGTATGGCACAAAAGAAAATGGAAAATGGAAAATAGACATTATAGATTATGGCAAAGTTGGTTGGTGGAATGATCTTTTTTTAGATAAAAAAGATAATCCGCATATTTCTTATTTTGATTTTGAAAGAAAAAGTCTTTTGTATTTATATTTCAATGGTAATTATTGGAAAAAAGAAACCGTTGATTTTGGAGAAGATGTTGGTCGTTACAACTCTATTTATTTAGAGAGAGGGGATGTTCCTATTATAAGCTATTTCGATGCCAAAGAGGGTATTTTGAAAGTTGCCAAAAAAAGCTATGGTGGATGGATTTTAGAAAAAGTTGATAGCGAAGGAATAGTGGGGGAAGAGACAAACATAACAGGAAAAGATCAAAATTTTATAATTTCGTATGTCGGCCTTTCTGATAATAGTTTTAGAATTGCCGAGAAAGTTAACGACAAATGGCATGTTTCAATTATTGATAAAAAAGATGATTTTACTGCAAAAAATATAAAAGGAGAAATTGGCGGCAGCAATTCTGTTTTTCTTGATAGGAGCGGTAAACTTCATCTTTTATGGCAAGATCTATTAAATGATAAATTAAAATATATTAAAAGATAGCATTTTTCTTCTTGCTGTTTTCTAAAAAAAATATTAAAATACTTTTTAGATATGAATGAATATTCTAAAATTATATATATTGATCCTCCGGATGATTTGTTGGCCGTGAAAGACAAAATAGAAAAAACCGAAAAGAAAAAAGTGATTTTGGTTTTGCCAGAAGAGAATAAAAACTTAAAAAACATAGAAAAACTTACTATTTTAAAGAAAGAAGCCCAGAGACAAGAGAAGGATTTGAGTATTTTCTCTACAGACTCCCAATACAGAAAATTAGCTGAAGATTGTGGAATTAGAATAGAATATAGTTTAGTGGGTGGTTCTTTTTTAAATAAGGGTGGTGAAGTTTCTTTCAGGCCATCTGTGAATGATATTCGTCCTCAGAGCGAAATGAATAACGAGCAAAGAGGCATAGAAGAAAATTTAGAAGAAGAAGATCAGAATAAAATTATTGAGGAAAAAAAGGAGCCAAAAGAGTTGTCAGAAAAACTAGAAGAAAAAGAAAAAAAGGAACCAAAACCCAAGCAAGATAAAAAAGAATCTACTTTAAAAAGGAGATTAAGTGGAGTTACTATATTTTATATTTTTATTCTTATTGCGATATTGGGAAGTATTATTTTCGCTTTGGTTTGGCTACCAAAAGCAGATGTTACTATAATTCCCACAAGCGAGGAAGTAGATTTTTCCGGGGTTTTTGAAGTTAAGAAAGATGAACAATTTAGTCTCAAAAATAAAGTCATCCCAGGAACTTTATTAGGAAAAGAAAAAGATATTAAAAAGACTTTTATAAGTTCAAAAGAAGAAGAAGTCACAAAAAAAGCCGAAGGAGAAGTTACGCTTTATAATAAAGATACGTCTTCTTACCGATTTATCTCCGGGACTCGCTTTCAAACAAAAGATGGAAAAATTTTTAAGTCGAAAGACCGAATTTCGGTTCCTGCTGGTAGTGTTTCAAATCCTAGCGAAGTTAAAGTTGAAGTAGTCGCAGAGAAAGCAGGCAAAGAATATAACATAGAAGCAACTTCTTTTACCCTGCCAGGACTTAAAGGTGATTCCCTTTATGATAAAGTTTCTGCAAAATCCATAGAGTCTATGGAGGGAGGAATTATTGGTAAGGCAAAAATTGTTGCGGAAGAAGATATTAAAAACGCTGAAAGATTAATGAAAGTCTTCCAAGAAGAAGAGATTAAAAAACTAATCAAAGAAATAACAGGAGAATCAGTGGATGAATCCAATTTTTGGAGAAATATAGCCATTATTGAAAAAGAAGAAATTGTTTTTAATAAAGAAACTGGAGATATAGCAGATAGGTTTGAGGGTATTACAAAAATCACAGTAAAAATTTTAAATTTTAAAAAAGAAGATGTTCAAAAAATAATTTCTGAGATTGTTTCTGAGAAAGTAAAAGACGGAATTCGATTTAAAGAGATATTAAAAACCCAGAAAATTGAATATGAGCTTTTGGGAAGCGGCGATAAGAAAAAAAATTTAGAAGTTAGTTTTCAAGGCGTCGAGAAAGTTGCCTGGGAGATTAATGAGTCAGAAGTAAAAAAATCAATAATTGGAAAAAATCCGTCAGAGTTTCAGAAATATTTTAAAGAAGAAATGGGGGATCAGATTAAAAATTCAAAAGTTTCTCTTTGGCCATTTTGGGTTAGTAAAGTTCCAACTTTTGAGGAAAGAATAAATTTTATTATTAAATACGAATAATTTTTTGAACTATAATTCAATTTTTTTTATTTCTTTGGTTGATTTTTTTTAGAAAAATGCTATAATTTTGCCGTGAGAGTAAAGGTAGTAGTCGCCCTGTTAAATAATAATTCTTTAGAATTTAATTTAATAGGGAGGAAAGTCCGAACACCCCTTTAATATTTTAAAGGAAGTAAGTACTCCGTAACGCAGAGCAGAAGAAATTCTAGGGAAAGTGCCACAGAGACTATACTATCCTAGTTCCCTAAAGGAACAGGAGAAAGGTGAAAAGTGTCCCGTAGACGGGACTCGGCTCTGGGAGACCAGAGTTCGTGGTAAACCCTACTTGGTGCAATTCGAAAAGGAGCTTGAGCCTTATGGTAACATAAGGCCCAGATAAATGACTACATTTCGACTAAACGTCGGATAACAGAATTCGGCTTACAATTTACTCTCACAAAAAAAATCCGGCTTTCCGGATTTTTTTTGTGAGTTTCTACTTTCTAACTAAGAAGAAGTTATTTCAATTCCGTAAATTTTCCATTTATTACTTTCTTTTATGATTTTGTATTGGACGTGGGTTGTATTTCCATCTTCAGATATTAGTTCTCCCTTCAATATGATAATATTTCCCTCTTCTTTTCTTTCGGTAAAATCATAACTTTTATTTTTTTTAAAAGAAGGATGTTGTTCTATGAAGGTATTAAAAGTTTCAAGAGATGTTTCTTCTTTGAAATCCTTTGAAGTTATTTCATAAGCATTTTTAATTTTTCCTTCTTTTAATAAAGAAAGTTGTTCCTCGATAGCTTTGTCAGCTTGTATTGATTTAAACTTAAAAAAACCAAAAGTTGCTGCTCCCGCGACAATCAAAAGAAAGAACAAAACTTTCCATTTTTTTGATTTCTTTTCTTTTTTTGGTTTCTTTTCTTCTGGGTCTTCAGAGACCTCTATTCTTTTAATTTCTGGTTCAATCATATTTTGTAAAATAAATTATGAAAACAGAATAAAAGTTTAGCATAAATTTTTTTATTTTCAAGCTATTTGATTTTATTTAGTCTTGTTAATATAATTTAACCTTAGTAATTAATAAAAAAAATGAAGCTATCTTTTTTTGGTGCGACAAAAGTTGTAACAGGTTCTAATTTTCTTTTAGAAAGTCAAGGAAAAAAAATTTTAATTGATTGTGGTTTTTTTCAGGGCCCAAAAGTTTTAGAGCAAAAAAATAAAAAACCATTTCCATATGATCCTAGAAAAATAGATGCCGTTATTATAACCCATGCTCACTTTGATCATGTAGGAAGATTGCCTATTTTAATTCAGGGTGGCTTTAACGGAAAAATTTTTGCAACTCCTCCTACCATAGAGCTTTCAAAATTAGTATTAAAAGACTCTATGGAAATTCAAGAAGAAATCTTTTTTTCAAAAGAAGACATAAAAAAAACTTTTTCTCTTTTTGAAGCAGTGGAATATCATAAAGAAATAAATTTAGCAAAAGAAGACAAAAATAAATTTTCTTTTAAACTTCTTGATGCAGGACACATATTAGGATCTGCTATTATTGAAATTTTTACAGAAAAAAAGAAGATTGTTTTTAGCGGCGATCTTGGCAACCCGCCAACTCCACTTTTAAGGTCCACAGAATTTCCTTCTTCAGCTGATTATGTTGTTGTTGAATCGACATATGGAGACAGAGTTCATAAAGAATTTATAGAAAGAAAAAATAAATTAGAAGATATAATTGAAGATACTATAAGAAAAAAAGGAGTTTTAATGATTCCAGCATTTGCGATTGAAAGGACACAAGAAATTCTATATGAAATGAACGAACTTGTAGAGAATAGAAGAATTCCAAGAGTTCCAGTTTTTGTTGACAGCCCGCTTGCGATCCAGTCCATTAATGTTTACAAAAAATATAAAAAATATTACAACAAAGAAGCGTCATATCTCCTAAGGACGGGAGATAAAATTTTTGATTTTAAGGGCCTGACTTTTACAAGAAAAGTAGAAGATTCGAAAAAAATTAACGATGTTGATCTGCCAAAAATAATTATCGCAGGTTCTGGCATGTCAACAGGAGGAAGAATTTTACACCATGAAAGGAGATACCTGCCTGGTTCTAAAAATTGTCTTTTGTTAATTTCCTATCAAGTAGCAGGAACGTTGGGTAGAAAAATTCAAGAAGGCACAAAGGAAGTTCAAATTTTTAGTGAGAGAGTACCAGTCCTTGCAGATATAAAGGCAATTGAAGGTTATTCTGCTCATCCAGATAAAGACGGACTTTTCCGTTGGTTATACAGTATTAAAAGTAGCGCTCAACTAAAAGAGGAAAACCTTTTAAAGAAAATATTTGTTGTGCATGGCGAAGAAAATCCTTCATTATCTTTGGCATGCTCTATAAGAGATAAATTAGGAATTGAAACTGAGGTTCCAGATTACGGATCAAGTTACAGAATTTAAAATTATTATTAACTTTTTTCTCCCGCCAGAGCCGGCATAGCTCAGTTGGTAGAGCAACTCTTTCGTAAAGAGTAGGTCGTCCGTTCGAATCGGACTGTCGGCTCTAGCTGGAGAAACTTTAAGTAAAAATAAGACATTTGTCGCTAAATTTGTAATTTGACTAACGAGTGGAAATTTGATAGAAATAATCCGAAGACAAGCCAAATAATTTTTATGATTAACGAGGAAAAAATTGAGAATCTTGATAAAGAAATCCTGCAGTTGCAGGACCATCTTTGAAGAGGGAATATTTAAAAATTTTAAAAAAGAGATAAAAGACTTACAAGAATTTCAAGACTTAGCAAAGGATGATAAAAATATTAAAAGGGAGTTAGATAAAAAAATTGCTTTTTTAGAGGATGCAATAAAAAGCGAGAAAACAAAGCAGAAATTTAAAGGAAAATACGATAAAAATAATACTTTCCTCTCGATTTATGCAGGGACCGGCGGAAGGGACGCTGAGGACTGGGTTGCTATTCTTTACAGAATGTACCAAAAGTACTTAGAAAAAAAAGGATTTCAATTAAAAGAAATTGGAAGACAAATAGGAGAGGGTGGTATAAAATCTGTAACCATAGAAATTTGTGGAGACTATGCTTTTGGTATTTTAAAAGGAGAAAACGGCGTTCATAGGCTTGTTAGAATTTCTCCATTTTCTGCAAAGAAACTTCGACACACTTCCTTTGCTTTAGTTGAAGTTCTGCCGAAAATTAAAGAAAGCGATGTTGAAATTAAAAAAGAGGACTTAAAAATAGATACTTTCAGGGCCTCTGGCGCTGGGGGTCAATACGTTAACAGGAGAGAAAGTGCAGTTAGGGTAACTCACATACCAAGTGGAATTTCAGTTTCTTGTCAGTCAGAAAGGTTACAGGGCGAGAACAAAAAAACTGCACTCTCGGTTTTACAATCAAAATTATTTCAGATTAAAGAAAAAAAAGAAAAATCAATCGCCACAGAAGAAAGAGGCAAAATAAAAGAAGCAAAATGGGGAAGCCAGATACGAAGTTATGTTTTTCAGCCATATCAGATGGTGAAAGATCATAGGACCAGGGTTAAGACATCAAAAATAAAAGAAATTTTAGACGGCGATATCAATGAATTTATTGAAGCTGAATTAAATTATAAATAATAAAACATGATTTATTTTGATAATGTAACAAAAACTTTCTCGAACAATTGTGTTGCGCTAAATAATGTAAGTTTTGGAATTTCAAAAGGGGAGTTTATCTCTCTTGTGGGAAAATCAGGAGCAGGAAAAACCACTCTTATGAATCTTCTTTTGGCATATGACAAACCCACTAAAGGAAATATTGTTTTTGAAGATATTAGCGTTCCCAAAATAAAACACTCAAAACTTCCTTTTCATAGAAGAAAAATCGGTGTTGTGCATCAGGATTTTAAGTTGCTTGATAGAAAGACTGTTTTTGAAAACGTAGCTTTTGCGCTTGAAATTTCTGGGAAAAGCGATGGGGAGATTAAAAGAACCGTTCCTCAGGCTTTAGATCTTGTCGGGATTTTAGATAAAGCAGAAAATTTTCCAGAACAACTTTCTGCGGGTGAACAACAAAGAACTGCTATTGCAAGAGCTATTATTATTCAGCCAAAATTTATTGTTGCGGACGAGCCAACTGGTAACCTTGATGTTTACAATGCAAGAGAAATAATTAATCTTTTTAAAAAGATTAACCAGCTTGGTACTGGTGTTATTTTAGCAACTCACAACAGAGAAGTTGTAAATATGATGCAAAGGAGGGTTATTGTGCTTGAGAAGGGCAAACTTATAAGAGATGAACAGACAGGTCGTTATTGTTTATAGATTGACATTTTTGCAATTTTAATATTTAATAATTATAAGATATATGCTTACAAATTTTGTTAGAATTCTAAAATTTGGCTGGCAGGCGCTTACAAGAAATATCGGAATTTCTATAGGTACTATTTTTATAATGTTCACAGTGCTTTTCTTGGTTGGGGGAGTTTTGCTTTTAAATTCAATGAGCAAAACCCTTGTTTCTTCGCTTGAAGATAAGGTGGACGTAAGTGTTTATTTTAAATTAAATGCTAACGAAAATGCCATTTTGACACTAGAGCAAAGATTGGAAAAGTTTCCCGAAGTAGAAGAAGTTGAATATGTTTCAAAAGAAATGGCCATTCAAAGGTTTAAAGAAACTCACAAAGACAACGATCTTTTAATGGAAAGTCTTGACGAGATAGGATCAAATCCTTTACCAGCTTCTTTAAATGTTCGTGCAGAGACCACAGACGCTTATGCAAAACTCGCAAATTTTCTTGAAAAAGGAGAATATAAAAGTTTAATTGAGAAAGTTAACTGGAGAGAAAATAAATCGATAATTTCAAAACTATTTTCCATATCTGCTGCAGTGCAAAATGGCGGGTTATTAGCGGGTTTTATTTTAGTTTTTGTGGCAATGGTTGTGACATTTAATACTATTA
>JAQUPA010000015.1 GCA_028716825.1 Candidatus Paceibacterota bacterium | reverse complement strand
AATGGAGCAGGCAAGACAACAACTTTAGAAATGATGGAAGGGTTGAGAAAAATTACAAAGGGCGAAATTAAGATTAATAATCTAGATGTTAAGAAAGAAAAAGAAAAAGTAAAATCGATTATCGGAGTTCAGCTTCAGGCGACATCCTTTTTTGAGTATTTAAATTTAGCAGAGATTTTAAGGGTTTTTGGTAATTTTTATAATCGTAAAGTTAATGCCGAGAAAATTTTAAAAGAAGTTCAGCTTTTTGATAAAAAGAAACAATACGTTGAAAAACTTTCAGGAGGACAAAAACAAAGAATGTCTGTTGCTACAGCCCTGGTTAATGATCCAAAAGTTTTGTTTTTAGATGAACCCACAACGGGTCTTGATCCGCAGGCAAGACATAATCTTTGGGATTTAATAAGAATAATTCATAAAAAAGGCAAGACAATAGTTTTAACAACTCATTATATGGACGAAGCAGAATTTTTATGTGATAGAATAGCTATTATGGATAAAGCAAAAATTGTTGCTTTTGATACACCCCATAATTTAATTAAAAAATACGCAAAAACTTCAACAATTGAATTTTCCACAAAAGAAGATATTCCAAAGGAAGATCTTAAGAAATTCAAAACTGTTACAAAAGTAGAAAAATTTGACCATTCTTATATTCTACATGCAACAGATATTGAGCAAATTTTACACAGCTTGGTTGAATATGACAATAAAAATGATATTGAATTTTTAAACCTCCAGGTAAAACAAGCGACACTCGAGGATGTATTTTTGAACTTAACAGGAAGAAGTTTAAGAGAATAAAATAGAAAATAACATGAAAACCGCATTAAAATTTACAGGAGCTTCAATGAAAATGTTTTTCCGCAATAAGTCCGGAGTTTTTTGGACCTTGTTTTTGCCACTTTTAATTATGATTATTTTCGGCTCAATGAACTTTGAAAATTACGGGAAATCTAATATAGCGATTGTAGATAACGCAGAAACAAAAGAAAGTAAAAATTTAATAAAAGAAATGGAGAAAGTAGATATAATTTCTGTAAAGAAAATGAATGAGAAAAGAGCAATGTCAAAACTTAAAGAAGGAGATTTTGATTTGGTTATGATCTTGCCATCCGATTTTTTAGAAAATCCAGATGTTGCGGTTATTCAAAAAGAAGCGCTTATACAAGGAAAAAAAGTAAGTCCATCAGATTTATTGCCAAAAACATCGACAATAAAGATTTATTATAACAAAGGAAAAGAACAGCAAGCCCTTGCAGGAACTACAGTTTTGAAAGAAATGTTTAATAACATAAACAGAGAAATAACTGGGGCGCCGAGTTTATTTAAAATTGAAGAGGAAGCAATAAGTGCTAAAAACTTAAAATATATTGATTTTTTAATTCCCGGAATAGTTGCAATGGCAATAATGCAGATGGGTGTTTTTTCAATTGTTTTTGTTCTAGTTCAATACAGAAAGAAAGGCATTATGAAGAGGTTATTGGTAACGCCAATGAAATCAATTGATTTTATAGCGGGTCAGGTTTTAACAAGAATTTTTGTGTCGATAATGCAAGTAGTTGTAATTGTGGGGGTTGCTGTTTTGGTTTTTGACATTAATGTTGTTGGAAACTATTTTCTGATTTTACTTTTAGTTTCTCTGGGCTCTCTCCTTTTTATCAGCATGGGATTTGCCATGTCTTCTTTTGCAAAGACTGAAGAATCAGCAGCACCAATTGCAAATATTGTGGTTTTCCCAATGCTATTTTTGTCGGGCGTATTTTTTCCGATAGAGGCGATGCCAGCATGGTTGCAAGGTATTTCTAAATACTTACCACTAACTTATTTAGCAAACGGACTTCGTTCTGTAATGACAGAGGGCGTTAAGATAGCGGCAATAAAATCAGACGTTTTGGGGCTTTTGGTTTGGTCAATTATAATGATTATCTTTGCAATTTTGTTTTTCCGTCTAAACCCCGAAGAATAAAACAACCAAGACATAATTGCCGTCTTGTAAGAGGCGGTTTTTTTATTGACAAATTATTATAAAAATATTATAAAAATATTTCAGCTCTTTAAATTATAAGTCAAAAGGCTTTTTATATAAGTTGAGAGAGACCTTCTTTGTTAATAAGAAAAAGATGTTTTAGGAGGAGGTAAAGATGTCTGGAGAATATGAATTTGGTGAGGTGATAAGCGAGGGAAAAACCAAGGTAGTGCGGGCAGTAAAAGGAAATAAAGACCTTGTTGTGATAAAAAACAAGGACGATATCACTGCCCACGATGATCCTTCTTTTACCAAGCAATTTGGAACCAAGGCTAGGTCTTCTACAGAGACCACTTGCCGTGTTTTCGAATTGCTAGCAAAAACGGGTCTGCGGGTGGCTTATGTAGAGCAGCTCTCGCCAACGGAATTTCTGGCCAAGAGGTGCAAAATGATTCCACTTGAAGCTGTCGCCCGGCGATATGCTGTAGGGAGCTTCCTGAAGCGTCATCCCGAGATGGAGAATTCAGAGATACCCTATCGTTTTGAGAAACTCTATTGCGAGTTTTTTCTCAAGACCGCTAAGGGGATCGTCTCACCAGTAGAAGGAGAACCGGTTGATCTTGGGCTTAATTCTTTAAAGGGAGAAGAAGATCCCCTTATTGTAGATGTTTACAGTGAGAAATGGGATCTTTTTCATTCCAAAAAGCCCGCCTGGGACAAGGAAGCCGACTTAAGCAAGGAAGTAAGTAGTAACTTAGTCCTGGCATCCTCGTGTAGTGAAGCCTTTATTGCGAGGATGGAAGATCTTCTTCGGAAGACATTCCTGGTCCTTGAAGGGGCCTGGGCAAACCTTGCTCTTAGGTTGATTGACATGAAGATCGAGTTCGGCTTAAGTCCCAACGGCCGAATTGTAATTGCAGATGTCATCGACAATGATAGCTGGCGACTCAGGACCCAGAAATGGGAAGAGCTCAGTAAACAGGTTTTCCGCGACGGTGGAGACCTCGGACTCATAGAAGAGAACTACCAATTCGTTGCCGGTCTATCAGCTCAACTGCGCATACCCGAGGGGCAGGTGCTTGTCTTATGGCGAGGTTCCAAGAAAGATTTGTTTCCGGAATTTCCAAGCAAAGAAGCGATCAATCTTATAAGGACAGGGTTATTTGCTTTTGAAAAAGTAACCCTGTCTGGTCATAAGTCGACCAGAGATTGCTTGGATAAGCTCAACCGGCTTATTTCAGACTACCCAAGGGGTGGAGTAATCGTTGCCAAAGTAGGCAGAAGCAATGGACTTGGTCCGATCCTGGCAGCACACACAACCTGGCCGGTTCTTGCAATTCCCGCAACGTTGGATTGTTTTCCGGAAGACATATGGAGCAACATCCGTATGCCCTCTAATGTTCCCTTGATGACTGTTTGGCCAGAGGCAAATGCTATGGAGGCTGCGCTTAACATCCTGGCCCAGCAGGGGAATCCTGCGCTATATGCGCATCAGCAGTACGAGATGGAGAAGCGCTTGGCTTAAGAACAAAAAGGAGGTCAGATAACATGGCGAGGGGTCTACGGATTCCTCGCCATTTTCTTTTTCTTGTAAAGAGATATTTTTTTATTAATAATATATAGTATATGGTACAAACTAAAAAAGAACTCGAAGTCGCTACTTTTGGTGCGGGCTGTTTTTGGGGAGTTGAAGAGGTTTTTTATAATACAAAAGGTGTAAAGTCAACTAATGTTGGATTTATGGGTGGAACAGTTAAGAATCCAAGTTATGAATTAGTTTGTATGGGAAATACAGGACATGCCGAAGTTGTTCAACTAAAATATAATCTAAAAGAAGTTTCTTATAAAGATTTACTAAGGATTTTTTGGAAAATTCATAATCCCACAACAAAAAATAAACAGGGGCCCGATATTGGAAATCAGTATAGGTCAGTTATTTTTTATCATACGCCAGAGCAAAAATCTTTAGCAGAGAAGTCAAAAAAAGAATTAGAAAAATCAGCAAAATATAAAAAACCGATTGTGACCGAAATTGAACCAGTAAAACCTTTTTATGAAGCCGAAGAATATCATCAAAAATATTTTCAGAAAAAAGGAGGAAGCTGTCATGTTTAATAAAAAAAATGAAAAAAA
Organism: Candidatus Paceibacterota bacterium; assembly: GCA_028716825.1. Classification (NCBI taxonomy): domain Bacteria; kingdom Bacillati; phylum Minisyncoccota; species Minisyncoccota bacterium. The sequence goes on along the minus strand of JAQUPA010000015.1, from coordinate 13,414 downwards.
ATAAACTTACAACAGAGGAAGAAAAAATTATTATAAAAAGGGGGACTGAAAAACCTTTTTCTGGTAAATACAATAATTTTTTTGGTAAGGGAGTTTATGTTTGTAAAAGATGTCAAAATCCTCTTTTTAAGTCAGAGCATAAGTTTAGATCTACTTACGGTTGGCCAAGCTTTGATGATGAAATAAAAGGAGCCATCAAGAGAATCCCAGATGCAGATGGTACGAGAACAGAGATTGTTTGTGCAAAATGTGGAGCACACCTTGGGCATGTTTTTGAGGGCGAAGAAATGACAGAGAAAAATTTACGCCATTGTGTAAATTCAATTTCTTTAAAGTTTAAAGAAAAAGAATGAAAAAAATAATAATTTTTATTCTAATTTTTTTGACAATTATCCTTATTGGAGCAGGGATATTATTTTGTTATCAAAAAGGCAGTCAATCTTCAGAAATAAATAACTTGCCCACAATACAACCAGATGTTTCACCGACAGCAATAAAGAAAGAAAAAGAAATATCAAAATTATCTTTCCCAATAGCGGAATTTGAAGAAAGAATAACAAAAAAAACTTTTGGAATTTATATAACCCCTCAAAATTCTCCAGTTCGGCCTGAGCGTTTCTCGGGCTATCATACGGGCGTTGATGTTGAATATGAAAATACTATGGAAGAAGTTCCGATTTATGCAATTTACGATTGCGAGGTTATTTTGAAAAGATGGGTTTCGGGGTACGGTGGAACAATAATTTTAAAGTGCGATATTGTAAATCAAGAATTTTATATTCTTTACGGACATTTATCAGAAGAAAGTTTTATTAAAAAAAATACCGTAAAGAAGGGAGAGAGAATTGCGATTCTTGGCAAGGGAAAAACAAGAGAAACAGATTTTGAAAGGAAACATCTCCATTTTGCAATAATGAAAAATAATCTTGATCTCAGGGGTTATGTACAAAATAATAAAGAATTAGAAAATTGGTACGATCCGATAGATTTCTATAAAAATTTTAAATAAGAAAAAATATTAACTTTTTAAATTAGGCGCTAAAGAGCGCTTTTTATTTTTTTTATTTTAATTTTTTTGATATAATTTTAAAATATTTAGATTTAGATTTTTAATACATGTTTAAAAATTCTAAAGAAAATTCTTTTACCTTGTTGAATTCCGAAAAGCGGGAGCTACAAAGTCGCTATTCAACAGGGTTTACTATTCTTGAGTTAATCGTTGTAATTACAATAATTGCTATTTTAACAGGAATTGTTTTAATTGGGGTTTTTGACGTGAGAGAAAGAGCGAGAGAATCAAGTTTAAAAGTTTATACGGGAAGTATAGAGAATCAATTAGGCTCCATTATCGCAGGGGCTTGGTATTTTGAAGAAGCAAAAGGAATAATAATTAAGGATTTTAGTGGAAATGAAAACCAGGGAACTATATATGGAGCTACTTGGAATACCACAAACCAACTTAATGGACTAAACTATACTTTACAATTTAACGGCACTAGTGATTATATTGCTTTGCCAAATGATCTTGGATATAAAGACCAGGTTTCTGCTTTTGCATGGGTTAAAACAACAGGATCTCCTGCTGGCACATATCATATTGTTTTTGGTGGACAGTATCTTGAAATAAGTATTTATTATACAGGGCTTTTAAGGACGGGGCTTTATACAAGTGGTGGCAGATTTGTTTCAAATCATGGATCTGGTTTAACAGATGGAAATTGGCATCATGTTGGTTTTACTTTTGATGGCTCAACAAAAAAAACCTATATCGATGGTCAGTATATGGGGTCTTTGGGCACTACTGGTAATTTGATAGGATCTTTTGCAGACAGGACAATAGGAAGATATGGTTCATCAACGGCATATTATCTTAATGGCGAAATAGCAGAAGCTATGATTTTAAGCCGTGGAATAACAGATGAAGAAGTAAAATTATTATATAATTCAAGAAAACAATAATTTAATGGACAGAAAAGAAAAATCTTTCACATTATTGGAGTTATTAGTTGTAATCGCAATAATAGCAATCCTTGCAGGAGTTGTAATAGCTTCTGTAGTAGACTTACGCCAAAGAGCCAAAGAATCCAAAGGAATGCAATTTTCACAAAACATACGTACTACTCTTTCCAATGAACTTACAGGAGAGTGGAATTTTGATGATTCAGTAAATCCAGGAAGAGATTCTAGTGATTATGATAATAATTGTACAGTTACTGGAGCTACATCGGCAGATGGCAAAGTGAGAACCGCTTTAAGGTTTATCCCAAATCAATTCCTTGATTGCGGTATTAAAGAAGAGTTTAACCTTACTTCAACAGGGACCATTAATGTATGGGCAAAATCCAATAGAAACTACCCAAGCGATTCTACTTCAACCGCTTATAGGGGTATTATTTCCAAAACTGCGAATGGATCAATTTCTGGTATTGCATACTCAATTGATTGGTATGGTACTAATTCATCTCGTACCTTAAGAACAATGATATGTAGTGGTGCGGGTACAAATGGAATTTCAATATCAAATTTTGACTTTAAATCGGGTTGGAATAATATTATTTTTTCTTGGAATGGGAGCAAAATTTTTTTGTATATAAACGGAGAGCAACAGATACCAGGAAATCAAACCCTAAATGCTCAAATATTAAATACAACTTTTGATATTGGAAGGGCTTTTAAGGTAGGTTATTGGGATGGGTGGATAGATGAAGTACAAATTTATAATCGTGCCCTAACAGCCCATGAAATTCAACAACTTTATGTGCAAAGCAAAGGTCGTCACTTAGTAGATAAATAATATAAAAATATGGAGAGAACAAAAATATTTTTAATCATTGTGGCATTGTTAATTATTTTTATTGCGTTGGGATTTTATATTTACAAACAAAGAGCACCAGGAGAAAAAGAAGCTTTAGAGACAGAGCCGACTGTGACGGCAGAGCCAACGGAAACTTCAGAAAAAACGCAACAAAAAAATGTTTGGATGTTTGGACGTTCGGTTATGGCAGGGTGGTTTGAATACTGGGGGTCAGATGTTCAAACGCCGGCGAAGAGAAAAGGTTATGTTTTAGAATATAAAGGCCTTTATGAACCGCCAGATATTGCTTCCAGTTTTGAAGAATATATAAACGACCTTTCAGCAAATGAAAAACCAGTAGCTTTTTTTAAATTTTGTTTTGTTGATTTTCATGGAGGTTCAAAAGAAGAGGCAAATAATAATTTAAAAGAAAACAAAAAATACATAGAGGAAGTTTATAGAATTGCCAAGAATAAAGGATTAAAACTAATAATTGGAAATGCTTTACCTAGGGTTGCGGCAGAAACAGATTCATACTTGAAATGGAACCATAAACAATACAACAAATGGTTGCTTGAATTAGAAAAGAAATATCCCGAAGATATAATTATTTTTGATTTCTATAATAATTTAGTTGATAATTCGGGTAATTTAAAAGAAAGATTTGCAGTAGATAAATATGATTCTCATCTTAATAGAGAGGCTTATGATGTGCTCGACAAAGATTTTTTTGAGTTGTTAGAAAAAAATTTTTAAGAAAATTTCACACTAAAAATAAATAGAGATAGCCATATTGGTTATGGTTTGTTTTTGGTTTGGGTTGAAAATATCTTTATTTTATGGCATAATAGGGCAGAACATAAAAGGCTAGTCAGGAAGGAGAGCTGATATAAATGGGAAAAGATAACATAATCTTTCTTCATTCTTTTAGGACGAGGAATCTTAATCCCGACTTAAAAGAAGCAGTGGAAGAGATGAGGAAGAGACTGCGAGAGATTTCGGAAAAGATAGCATCAAGCATGGGCAAAGAAGGAAACGAGGAAGCAGAAAAAGAAAGGTTATCCAGGTTTTTGGGAATGTATGTTGAGCTCCACGAGCTCGTGATGGAAATTCCCGAAAAGATTCAAAGCCCAAAAGAGCTGGGAGCTATGATTCAGATTCTATGCGAAGTATCATACGGACTGTTTGAGATTTCAGAGGAACTAAGGAAGGAAGGCGAAAGTCTTCTGGAAGGAAAAGAAGGAGGTTAAGTATTGAGATTCTTAAGTAGGAAAAGGAAAAGATCGCAAGAACCACAGTCACAGGAGGTAGAAGAGGGAAAAAAGAAGATCCATCTTTGGTTTCCAGACACGGATGTCGTGTGTGGTAATCGAAGAAAAGACGCTTTTATCTTGCCAAAAGAAGCGTTTTTTGATCTTCCCAGATCCAGACAATGTTCAGAATGCCTCTCGATCTATCTAAAGGATACAGAGAAGACCTGAACAATCCTTCGTTCTTTCGAAGGCCCTCGTAGAAGACCCAAAGACCCGCGAGATTAAACAAAGGGTCTTTTTATTTATAAAAATGATATTTTTTTGGTAAAATATATTAATCTATGGAAATAGAAAAAGTAAGCAAAATAAAAGTTAGTGAGAATTTAAAAAGTTCTGTTTTGGCAGCCGTTAGTGAAATAGGCGGCTTTAAAAATTTTATAAATCCGGGAGAGACAGTTTTACTAAAGCCGAATTTTAATACGGCCGATCCTTTTCCTGCTTCAACAGATTTAGAGTTTTTAAAAACTGTTGTTGAGCTAGTTTATGAATGTGATCCGAAAATTGTAATGATAGGGGATTCTTCTACAATGAGTATAAATACACGAAAGGTAATGGAAGAATTGGGAGTTTTTAAGTTGGAAAAAATGCCAAAACCACCTCGGATTTATGTTTTTGAAGAGCGAAAATGGATAAAGAAGGAAATTCCAGAAGGAAAATATTTAAAGAAAGTTTCCGTAACAAATTTTTTGGACAGAGCAGATAAAGTTATTTTACTCCCATGTTTAAAAACTCATTTTTTAGCTCAATATACAGGAGCTTTGAAACTTTCAGTTGGTTTTATGAAGCCATATCAGCGTGTTTCTTTACATGCAAGACATTTACAGGAGAAAATATCAGAGTTAAATAAAATAGTTTCAGCTGACCTTGTTATTATGGATGCAAGAAAATGTTTTATTAATAAAGGTCCCGCGAAAGGAAAAATTAAAGAACCAAATTTAATTTTAGCCTCAGAAAATAGGATTGCAATTGATATTGAGGGAGTTAAAGTAATTCAAAGCTATAGAGGAAACTCTCTTGGAGACATTAATCCACTTGAAATTCCACAAATCAAAAGGGCACTTGAAATGGATATAAGTAAAAACTAAAAAGGTCGAAAAAAACAAAAAATAAAATCATGAAAAAAGAAAAAACTTTAGACTATAGCGAAGAAACATTTAAGAAGCTTCGTATTTATAATGCTGTTATGGGGGTTTTCCATTTTCTGCAAGCAACATTAATGTTACTTTTAAGCAATGATTTTTCATTACCAGTTACAACTTCTTATTTAAATTTTGATATCGCAACAAAGAGCATTGATCCCGTAAAAAACCAGTTATTTGATTTAAGAATTGGTCCCATTGTGGCGGCTTTTCTTTTTATATCCGCAATTGCTCATTTTTTACTGGCAACGGTTTTATATAAATGGTATGTAAAAAACTTAAAGAAAAATATTAACTATGCTCGTTGGTATGAGTACGCAGTATCTTCTTCTTTAATGATTGTTGTAATTGCAATGCTTTGTGGAATGTATGATTTATCAAGCTTAATTTTAATCTTTGCTTTAAACGCAATGATGATTTTCTTTGGTTTGGTGATGGAGCTTCATAACCAGACAACCAAAAAAACAAATTGGACTTCTTTTGTTTTTGGTTGTATTGCGGGGATAGTTCCCTGGATTGTAATTTTTCTTTATTTTCAGGGAGCCGTATCTTCGGTTGGAGATGTTATTCCAAAATTTGTTTATGGAATTTTAGCTTCCATATTTGTTTTCTTTAATATATTTGCCATTAACATGGTTTTGCAATACAAGAAGGTTGGCCGCTGGAAAAATTATTTGTATGGAGAGGTAATTTATATTCTTTTAAGCTTAATTGCAAAATCAGCTCTTGCTTGGCAGATTTTTTCTGGGACATTAAGGGGTTAATTTTAAACAAAAAATATTTTTTTTCATTGACTTCTTTTTTCTTTGGAAGGATAATAAAAAAATATGTCTGTGAAATTTACAAAAGAAGAAGCAGATAGAATAATAAATATTGAGGGAAATGTAAGGCTCGCTACATTTAATACGTATTATAGTTTTATCTTTGATATAAAGGGAAAGGAAGGTGTGGAAGCTGTGGAGAAAAAATTAAAAGAGGTTGGCTACCCCATGGATTTAGAAGGGCTTTATAAGGGGGATTCTTTAAAATGGGTACCTCAAGCGCAGGGATGTCTAATTCTTGTTGCTATTTTAGATTATCTTGGTTGGGAGGAAAAAGATGCCCAAAAGATAGGGTATTTTCTATCTGCAACAACTTTTTTCACAAAACTTATAATAAAATATATTATATCTCCCGAAAAAACCTTTAAAGAATCTGCAAAGCTTTGGAAAAGGCATTATGCTTTTAGTGAACTTGAATTAATTGAAAGCAACCTTGAAAAGAAATATGTTGTTTTTCGCATAAATAATTTTAAAAAATTTCACCTTGCGCTTTATTATTCCATTGGCGGTTATATTGTAAAAATTGTAGAGATGGCAACAGGGAGCAAAAAAACAAATTTAGAATTAACAAAATGTATATTTTGGAACGATCCTTATGATGAAATAAAAATAACCTGGGAATAGAATGCAAAAATCTTCTCAAAAATCTTTCACTCTTCTTGAACTTCTCGTTGTAATTGCAATAATAGCAATCCTTGCAGGAGTTGTAATAGCTTCTGTAGTAGATTTACGCCAAAGAACCAAAGAATCCAAAGGAATGCAGTTTTCTCAGAACATACGCACAACTCTTTCCAATGAACTTGTAGGGGAATGGAAATTTGATAATTTAACTACTCCTTATATAGATACTAGCGATGAAGGAATTAACGGTACTCCATATAACAATCCGCAGCAAACAGATGACGCAAAGGTAGGAAAGGCTTTGTTGGTAAACGGCCAACGTGTAGACATGATAGATGTTAATTGTAAACAAAAATTACTTTATTCTGAATTTACTATAGAGGCATGGGCGAGAGCTTCTACGCTTGGTACTTGGAACGGACTTTTGACAAGTAAACGAGCTGCGGCAGATGGCTTTAATCTTCAGATGGGAACAGCTCAAAATATTGCAATGTTAATAGGAAACGGAACCACTTATACTTATATTAAAACTGACTGGGCGCCAAGCATAAAGACATGGTATCATATAATAGCTACGCATCGTTCTAATAACTTAAATGAGTTATACGTAAACGGAAATAAAGAAAAAGAAGGAAGTTTCGCAATAGGTTATGCATCAAGTTTTACAAATAATACATGTGTTTGTATTGGCTGTTTCTATCTTGGAGGAGCCTCTTTTAATGGAATTATCGACGAAGTTAGAATATATAAATCAGCTTTAACTGCAAAACAGATAAAACAGCTTTATGCAGAAGGTAAAATAAGACACCTTGTTAATAAATAAAGTTATGAATAAAAAAAATCAGAAAATTATTATAGTTATTTTTTCGTTATTTGTTTTTTTAGCTTTAACTTTAGCTGGTTTAATCTATCTTTATAAAATAGGTACAAAGAAAGAAAAAGAAGAATTAATAACCATAGAGCCGACAGCACAGCCCAAAAAAGAAGTTGAGAATAAAGAATATGTAAACTCAAATATTACTTTAGTGGCATACAAAGGAGAAGTTTTCTCTGCAAAAGTTCCAAAGGGTTGGTTGGTAACTGACAACGAAAGCGGAATTGATATTATAGATAAAGACGATAAAAATACTGGAGCGTCATCTGCTGTTGCTGTTGGTTGGCATGGCAAAAGTAACCCCGATGCATTTATTGCGTTTATGATAGAACAAGTTGGACTTCAAAACGTCAAATATACAAATGAATCAAAAGAAGAAGTAATTAAGGATCCAACAACGGGGCTGACATGGCTTATGAAAACAAAGACTTTTACCTGCAAAAATAGCGCTGGTGCTCGTCTAAAAATAAAGGCAAGTGCTGGAGTTATGAACGGATATGGACAGTATATTGCTTTACTTACCGCCTTTCAGACAACTCAAAATAAGTGGTCAAGTTGGGCACCTCTTCTTGAAAGAGTGGCAAAGAGCATTATGATAACTAATCCTCAAAAAGCCGGTGGAGTAGATAAGGTAAGATTACCTTCAGCAAGCGATTTAGCAAATGATTCCAGTCCTTTAATGGAATCTTGGGAATATAGAAATGGTGTTCAAGATAAAACATCTCATGAGTTTAGCGATGCCATTATGGGTCATGAATCAGATTTAATTTCTCCCTCAACAGGCAATTCATATACTTTGCCTCTTTCAAATTACGATCCAACGGTCGGCGGGTATCGCAATCCGGACAATACTTCAGAAATTTTAGTCGACCCATATGAATAATATAAACAAAATTAGAATTTTTATTTTAGTGCTAGTTATGTTTTTTTGTTTTCAATTCGTTTATGCTGATATTCCAAATCCCGATTATCCAAGCGAAAGCTGCAATCCCGACGAAACAATGGTTACTTGTCATTATAATAATATTGATTCTGAATCTAACGAATGCAAAGAATATGAAGATAATTCTAACTATCGTTTTTTAGAAAACAGTGGCTCGGCAACTGCGGGAGAAGCAAGATATTGTAAAATAGCTGGCTCAAATGATGGTTCTAGGAGAACAAGCAATTTTTTTAAAACGGGAATTTTGGCTGGAACCATAATTATTTTTTCTTTAGGAGGGATAGTCTTTTTAAAGAAAAGAAATGTTCACTCTTAATTATTTTTTAGCCCTATTTCTGACTTTATTTTTGGAAATAATAATTGGGTTGATTTTTGGTTTTCGGAGAAAAATAGAAATAACAAATATAATTTTAGTCAATCTCGTAACCCATCCTTTTTTAAATTATGTTCTTTTCGTTTTAAATTATTATTTTTTAATCTTCAGGAAGACAAATATTTTTTGGACTTTTTTGATAGTTTTAGAAATCATAGTCATATTAATCGAGAACTTTCTTTTGAGATATGCTTTGCCCTGCCAAAACAAAAGAAAGATTTTATTTTTAACAATAACAATGAATGTTATTTCTTTCATTGTTTTTTTATTTTTTACTTGATCTAAATGTATCTTAATCTTGAAAGAGGTATCCTTTTGTGGGAGAATTTAAAATAAAATCCATGAAAAAAGAAGATAAAATATTTTCAGAGATAATTTTAAATAATTCAAAAATAGAAAAAGAGAAATTTTTTCCCTATGCTTGCAGGAGCGATGATGGGGTGAGAAGATATCCAAAAAGAGAAAAATTACCCGATAAAAAAAATTTAAGGTCAATATTTTTTCACGATACAGATAAAATAATACATTCTCTTGCATATACCCGTTATATAGACAAAACACAGGTTTTTTATTTATTTAACAACGATCATTTAACGCACAGAGTTTTACATGTTCAGTTTGTTTCAAAAATTGGCAGGGTAATTGGAAGGTGTCTTAAATTAAATGAAGACTTAATTGAAGCAATTTCTCTGGGCCATGATTTGGGACATGCGCCTTTTGGACATGAGGGCGAAGAGGCGTTGGACGAAATATGCCAAAAAAATAAGATAGGATTTTTTCGTCATAATGCCCAAAGCGTAAGATTGTTGGAAGACATAGGTCAGCATGGCAAAGGATTGAATTTATCTTTACAAGTTTTAGATGGTATTTTATGCCACAATGGTGAGATGATTAATGAGAAATATTTCCCGAATAGAAAAAAAACCTGGAAAAAATTTGACGAAGAATATAAAAACTGCTTATTAAAAAAGAATTACAGCAAAAGAATCTTTCCAATGACTCTTGAAGGATGCGTTGTTAGGATTTCAGATATTATTGCCTATATTGGAAGAGACTTTGAAGACGCGGTAAGACTTAAATTGATAAAAAGAGAAGAAATGCCGATTGAGGCAAAAAAAAGATTAGGAGATTCAAATGACAAAATAATAAATAGTTTAGTTGAGGATCTTATAAAAAATAGTTACGGCAAAGAATATATTGCGTTTAGTAAGGATATTTTTAAAAACTTAAATTATTTAAGAAAATTTAACTTTGAAAAAATTTATTTTAACTCCAAAATTAAAACTGAAACGCAAAAAATTAAGAATATGTTTTGGGATTTATTTAAGAAGTATTGTGAAGATGTCAAAAATAAAAATTATTCCTCACCGATTTATGAATACTTTTTAAACAGTAGAAGTAGAGAATACTTAAAAAAGACAAACGACAAAAGAAAAGTTGTGGACTTTATATCTGGCATGACAGACAACTTTTTTAACAAACAATACGAGGAGCTTTTTATGCCAAAAAACTTTGGTTATTCTATATAAAAAATGAAAATTTTTATAAAAGTAAAAATAAAAGCAAAAGAAGAAAAAGTTGAAAAAATAGATAAAAATCACTTTATAGTTTGGACTAAAGAACCGCCCGATAAAGGAAAAGCAAATAAGGCAATATTAAATGTTTTAGCAAAAAACTTAAACATTCCTGTCTCAAATTTAAAAATTATTTCCGGGTTTACTTCAAAAAATAAAGTTATTAAAATTTTAAATAAATAAGAGAATATGGAACAAAAACTTTGGAAGTGTAAAAAATGCAAAAGAGAGTTTAAGAAAAAAAATCAAGCGCATTCTTGTGTTGTATATCCGATTAAAAACCATTTTAAAAATAAGGAACTTGCGAAAGAATTGTTTGAATATTTTAAAAAAGAAATTCAAAAGAACGTGGGACCACTAAAAATAGAATCTTTGCCCTGCTGTATTCATTTGGTTAGTAACTATACCTTTGGCGCAGTTTGGGCCTTAAAAGATAAAATAAGAATTGATTTTCGGGTGGATCGTAAGATTAAAAGCAAAAAAATTTGGAAAATGATACAAATGTCACCAGGAAGATTTCTTTATTATTTTGAGATTTATAACAAAAAAGAAATAGATAAAGAACTTCTTTCATACGTTAAAGAGGCTTATAATTTAAATAAAAAATAATTAAATGGATTCAAGAAAGCTAGAAGTGATATTTGAGTTTTTAATTTTTGGTATTGTAATTGGAATAGCAGAGGATTTAATTGCCATAAAAGTAACAACTGGTGAGCCAATAACATTAAGAATAGTTGGAATTATAGTTTTAATAGCAATTCCATTTGCAATAATAGGGGAGTTAATTGCAGATAATATAGATTTTGTGAAAATATACAGAAAAATATTTAACAGAAAGAAATAAACATAAGCCCGAAAGGGCTGTTTTTCTGATTGACTTATAAGAAATCTATTGTATATTTTAAATGGAGGTACAGATGTACCTTTTATTTTAATTAGGAAAATTTTTGAATTGAAAAAGATGAAAGGAGAGAAGTAATGACAGTGATTGAGAGGTTCTATCGGTTGTCGCACGACTTCGACGGAGAATACTGTTTTTACGTCGAAGTATCGAGTCCGCTAAAAAGGAAGGAGTTGATAAAGTTTGAGTGGCTTCTTGCCGAGACCTTTGCACCGCAAGAATTTGGACGTCAGTCATTTCTGAACGCGGCTGAGGTCGGGATCATTGAGTTGGGGCCTAGGCTGAACTTTGAAACAGCCTACTCAACTAATGCAACGGCAATTTGCCATGTTTGTGGATTGATCAAGGTACGACGGTTGGAGCGATCGAGACGGTATGTCCATTCAGGAGAAATGGACAGGTCCAGCTTTATCGTCAACAACCACGATCGTATGATAGAGTGTCTTTATGATCGACCTCTGGAATCTTTCGAGACCGGCATCGTACCCGAACTCGTCTATCATATTCCTATGATAGAGAAGGGTCCGGATGCACTTCTTGAGGTGCCCGGCCTTGCTATGGACGAGTGGGACAGAAATCTCTACTATCACTACTTTGTGGAAGAAGAGAGAAGGAATCCCACCATAGTCGAGATCATGGACCTTGATAATGCCAATAGCGAGCATTCTCGCCACGGCTATTTTAAGGGGAAACAGATCATCGATGGAGTCGAGATGCCAGAGACACTACTGGAGATCGTAAAGTCCACCCTAGAGGCAAATCCAGGAAATAGCGTTATCGCCTTCAAGGACAATTCCAGCGCTATCAGCGGATATGACTGCCTAACTATCCTGCCAGAAAATCCCGGCAAGTCTTCGTCTTTCAGAAGACATAAGGTGCGTTATCATCCCATCTTAACTGCTGAAACGCACAACTTTCCTACGGGTGTAGCGCCTTTTCCAGGCGCTGAGACAGGAACAGGTGGCAGGATTCGCGATGTGCAAGCAACCGGCAGGGGTGGTCTTGTAATCGTAGGAACAGCAGGGTACTGCGTAGGCAATCTTCTTATTCCGGGCTACGATCTGCCCTGGGAAGATAAAAGTCTTACTTATCCGTCAAGCCTGGCAGATCCTTTTACCATCGAGATCAAGGCTAGCGATGGTGCCAGCGACTATGGCAACAAGTTCGGCGAGCCAGTTGTTCTTGGCTTTACCCGATCGTTTGACCTTAGGTCTTCTGACGGTGAACGTTGGGGCTGGATTAAGCCCATTATGTTCACCGCCGGTATCGGTCAGATAGACGCAAGGCATGTCGAGAAGAAAGAGGCCCTACAAGGGATGCTCATTGTTCAGGTAGGCGGTCCTGCTTACGGTATTGGAGTCGGCGGTGGCTCAGCTTCCAGTAAGCTCCAGGGAGAGAACGAAGAGGAGCTTGACTTCAATGCAGTTCAGCGGGGCGACGCGGAAATGGAACAGAAGATGAACCGCGTCATCCGCGCCTGCATCGAAATGGGAGACGAAAATCCCATCGAGAGCATCCATGATCAAGGTGCTGGGGGTCCTGCCAACGTCTTAAAGGAGCTTGTCGAGAAAGCCGGCGGCAGGATAGAACTCAGGCGTATAAGGCTGGGTGATCCAACCCTTTCAGTGCTTAAGATCTGGATTGCCGAATACCAGGAAAGGTGCGGCTTTCTTATCCGTCCCGAGAGGATAGCTGAATTTGAATCGATCTGCGAGAGGGAGAAAGTTCCTTGCGAGGTTCTTGGTGAAGTAACTGGTGATGGTCGGTTCGTAGTCCACGACAAAGATGATAACTCAACACCGGTCAACCTTAACCTCGAAAGGGTCTTGGGGAACATATCCCAAAAGACCTTCAAGGACGAGAGGGTTCAGAAAAAAAAGGAGTCTGTCCAGTTACCTGATGTGACCCTTATGCATGCCCTTTTTGGGGTGCTTCGCAATCTGGCGGTTGGTTCAAAAGGTCATCTCACGCATAAAGTAGATCGAAGCGTGGGCGGTCTCGTTGCTCAGCAACAGTGCTGCGGTCCTCTTCATCTTCCGGTCGCGGACGTAGCCGTCCTGG